>CAZLBE010000276.1:2182-3956 GCA_964557635.1 uncultured Desulfobacterales bacterium | reverse complement strand
TCCATACAATAATACTGAATCATTAGCAGACATCACCAAAAAACTTAATCTGATTTAACAGTCAGTAAATCAGAATATCTTTGTCATCTTTTTTAACAGAAAATCTTGTTAAGGGCAAAGAAGCAGGTCCTTTTACAACGTTGCCTTTGCTGTCAAACCTGCTTCCGTGGCAGGGACATGTAAATCCCTTTGGGCCTGCATTAACAGTACACCCCAGATGAGTGCATTTAAGGCTGAGCGCATAGATGTTTTTTTTATTATTAATTAATGATTTTATTACAGCAATGTTTTTTTGTCTGAAAATCAGAGCACCTCCTGAAGGAACTGTATTTTCTTTTATTCTTAAAAACAATTTATGTTTTTTAATTTTGGGTATGAGAAAATCTCCAATCAGCGGCAGGGAAACTACTGATAAGATCACGATCCATGCAAGTCTTGTTATCAGTGCTCTGCGGTCTTTATGGCTTTTGTCAGATTTTTCCATTTTATCACATATAGTTTTTTAAATTTATCTGATGTTGATATCATTTTTTTAAACCGTTGCAAAGTCATAAACGAACCATTTGACATGCTTTGCCCCTTTTGATTTTGAAATGATATTAATGACATTTTGTTTTTTTCAAGCTGGAAAATGCCATCTTTTTTGTTTTTTAAAAGAAATTTTGCGGAATTATTATGGCAGTCATTGCACATATGGGTTCCCCGGCGGATTGTATGGGGAAAAAAAGCTTTCCACCTGGCACTGAGCAGTATGTTCTCTTCTTCAACGGGTTTATTATTGTGTAAACGCTTATAGTTGGCGAATTGACTGTGAACGCTTATGTTGTTTTTAATATCTGTGAAATAAATTATAAACTGTGGCCTGATCGGGCTTATTTTTCCACGGATGTTTATGCCCAGGGGAGGGGAGTCCTGTTTTTTCAGAAATCCGCTTTTAATATATCGGCTGCTGTTATTCATGGAATTTAACCGAAAATATTTTTTATTGGAGCTGTTTGTGAACCGTATGAAAAATGTGCCATATTCCTGGGAAGCCCATGCGCTGTGGCATGCATAACATTCAAGTTTTGTTAAATGAGCCTTGATGCTGTGCTCAATAACAGATGGATCGGGTTTATGGCAGTCTGTGCATGTTTTTGATGATGTTTTTCCGTTCATCAGACTTTCCATGGAATGGCAGTCACTGCACTGCATCCCTGCAAGGGCGTGGACATCAGGCAGCATTTTAAGATATGATTCTCCTTTAAATGTCTTTCCCCGTTGATACCGAAGATTGTCTTCACGGGGCGCTCTCCCGTAAAATTCCCAGCCTGTGAAATATCCTTTATGGCAATTTAAGCAATTGTCTGATTTCGGCTTATCAAGATTTGAATCCGGATCCGTCCCATGGCCGTTATAAGAAACAGATCGTGAATCATTTACTGGATTTGTGCCATATGCTTTATTTTGCCTTTTTTTTCCATGACAGTCCAAGCATGTTGTTACATGGCATGATGCACAGTTATTTTGAAAAAAATCAGGGTCGTATTTTCCAAGTGTGTTTTTTACAAATTTTTTTTCTTTAATGCGGGTTGTCATCAACTGCTTAAAGATTAAATTGTATTGAGGCTTTTTACTTGATTTACTTGATTTACTTGATTTAATAGGTTTAACTGATTTAATAGGTTTAACTGGAAATTTTATATGTTTTTTTTCCATCTTTATTGTGTGTTTCCGGCACAAGGAAATTTTTGCGTTTGAATTTATCCCGGCCTGCTTTAAATTGTAAAGGCAG
>CAZLBE010000276.1:0-2082 GCA_964557635.1 uncultured Desulfobacterales bacterium | reverse complement strand
CAAGGAAATTTTTGCGTTTGAATTTATCCCGGCCTGCTTTAAATTGTAAAGGCAGTTGTCAGGTGTCTTATAGTTGAATTTTTTATGGAAAATGGGATCAGAGGCTTTTGTGTGACAGATAATACATTGGTTGACACCTATAATTTTTTTAATTTCACCTGCGTTAAAGGGACGGGAATTTTTTCGTGTTATGGCGGCAAAAGAGCTTATTTTTCCTTTTTTCATTACCATAAAACCGTCCAGGGGTTTATTGTGTGATTTTTCGCACAGCATTGTCGGTTCTATGGTGCCACCTTTTGTAATATGCTGGCCAAACCCCATAAAATTCAGATCTGCGTGACATTCTGAACATCCTATGGCTTTTTTACCGGTGTTGTGTGAGTAAAACGGTGCAAACCGGAATTGATGCCTGCCTTTAAATTTTGACACATACTCTTTTTTTTGGGTTTTACCGTTTTTATCAATAATTGTCACCAGGGTCTGGCATCCCGGGGTAACAGGTGAAATTTTTCCACGCTGGTTAAAGCCTAAAGGAAAAGGATATAATCTGCGAAAATCCTCGGTTTCACTGAATTTTCCAGGTGTATTTTGTTTTTTTATGTAATCAAAGGCAGTCTTGGTCATATCGTATTTTGTGTGGCAGCCGTAACACTGGGGTACTGCACGGGAATGGCAGGTATAGCATTCCATTTTTTCATGACCTGCAATGGTATGCTCCGGGGTATTGATAATCAGAGGTGTTTTATGTATTTTACCGTTTCTTTTACTCATCAGGTAAACAGAGTGATTTTTATAGAAGACATTGGAATATTTGCGGCCTTTCCCTGTTATGACCATTTTCATGCCGGGTCTTGCCATATGAAAATAGCTTTTTGATTCCCGTACAGCCTCGTCGTTTTCACGGGTGATTTTTTGAAATTCAGGAAGTTTTTTTCCTGTGCCATGGCAGTCCTGGCAGGTGATTTCCGTCTGAAGGTACATATTTTGATATGCATAGCTGTCACCCATGACATCACGTGATGTATGGCAGTCAATACAATCCATGCCTTTTGAAAAATGGATATCCTCTGTGATATGACTTAGATTGCGGTTGCCGCTTATTCTTTCCGGCCCGGGAAGCCCGTTTTTCGTGGGGACCATTGAATTATTACCGTCATACAGGCCTGTATAGGATAATGCAATACGTCCGCTTCTGTTATGGCATTTCATGCATACATCATTTCCGGGCAGGGCGCATAATTTGTGATTTGCCGAATAGGGGTTTTTGCCTTTCACCGTGGCATCATTTCCTTCATAGACAGCAGTGTTGTTATAGGGAAAATGACAGGCAGCGCATCCTGAACCATGATTTGCCGCATATTTTTTATCAGCCTGGATACTTATATGGCATTGGGAACAGAACTTGCGATACAATTCACCGGAAAGATTATCAAGCTTTGATACGGATTTAAGTTTTAAGGGAAGACCATCTGCCCCAAAAAGGCAGGATTGTCCTGTTCCGTAATATTGTTTATCCTCTCCTTTACATCCTTTACATCCTTTACATGCTTTACATCCTTCCCAGGTTTTTTGTATGTTTCTTATCATTCCCATATTGGTATTCATGATATTAGCTTTAACCCTTTTCAACTGATAAAGGTGACAATTGCCGCAGGTTTTTTTCCAGAATTCAGGGGACGATGGATTTTTTGGGCCGTACATTGTCTTGTGGGATGTTTCTTTGTCTTTTGCTTTTGGATCACCTCCATGACAGTCAACACAATTTTTATGGGTATCTGATACCTTTGCAAGCCCATTGTGACATGATACACATGTGGATTTAAAAGCAAATACAGATTTGCAGGGGCTTATACAACAGAATAACATAGCATATAAAAGAACAGTACAAATCGTAAGGAAAGAACATTTGAAGGGCTTCCCGCAACAAACTGTACAGTTTTGTTTCCATTGCTTGTTCTGCTTCTTTGATCCCATTTTCTTTGATCCCATTGCCCTGCCATTTTTCCTTTTATAGTCTTTAACCCAGGTTGTCTTCGCTGAGACTGGAATATTTGAATTTCTTGCAAAGCTTACTACAGATCA
>CAZLBE010000275.1:0-3958 GCA_964557635.1 uncultured Desulfobacterales bacterium | reverse complement strand
GCAGTGGGATTTTTGCCTGAAAAAATTATCCCCATGGAAAAAGATATTGTTCCCCTGCTGGAAAAATGTCCTTCTGTAAAAACTCTTTTTAATAATGCCATGGAAAAAAGGCTTGATCTTGCAGCCTTGAGGATTGGATATAAAAGTCGGGAAGCACGGGTCAGGGCTGCTGTATATTCGCAGTTTCCAAAAATCAATATCGGACTTACAAGGGAAAAAGATACGGACGGACTTAAAACCACGGGGTTCGGCATAAACATAGAGCTTCCGTTTTTTGACCGCAGCCAGGGGCATATCGCCATGGAAAGGGCAAGCCGCAGAAAATTGTATGATGAATATGCTTTAAGGGTGTTTGAAGCACGGTCCGATATTGCCTCCCTTGTACAGGCCATAAAAACGATAAGGCAAAAAATCACAGGTGTTGACAATGCTGCAGCTTCCCTGAAAATTCTTGTTAAGAACTGCCGCAAAGCAGTAAAGGCCGGCAGAATTGATATTTTTTCCTATTATAAAGCCCTTGAAAAACTTTTTACAATGCAGATTTACAGAATCGACCTTGAACAGAAAATCATTGACCGGAAAATCGGCCTTGAAATTGCATCGGGATGTTACGGCCTTGTAAGACAGAGAAAGTTTAGCACAGCAAAACTATAACAGCAGAAAAAACGTGCAAACAGGTAAACAAATAAAACCGTTTGGAATTAAGCTTAAATAAAAATGGAAATAACAGCAATGGAAAAAAATGAACCGGAAAAAAATCCATATCAGAGATCATCTGCAGGCCTTAAATCTGATAAAAAAAGGCATCTATTGATTATCGCCATGGGAGTTTTGATAATTGCAGGTCTGTTTTTATTATACAAAGGGTTATGGAATAACAAATCAGGTGTAAAAAAAGTAACAGAAAAAACAAAATTTTTCGATATGATTAAAACCGCAGTGCCTGTACAGAAAGATTTCGTTGAAACCCGCCATTTTTTTGGAAAAGTAAAATCTTTAAAAAGAATTGATATCACAGCATTTGAAACGGGAAGAATAATTTCTATGCCTGTCAAAGATGGAATGCCGGTGAAAAAGGGGCGTTTGCTATTTATTATTGGGGGGCCGTCAGTTAATTACAAGTTAAACACCATCACAAATAACATTGTTATGATGAAAAAACGCATTGAACTTGCAGACCTTGCCTTTGAAAATAATAAAAAGGCTCTTGCTTTGCAAGGGGAAATAAAACAATTAAAGCAGCGCATTAATATAGCAGAAAAGGCTGTTAAATCGGAAAAAAAAGCTTTTTCTGAAAAATTTATCAAACAAAAGGATTTTTTAAATGCAAGAGATGCCCTTGCAGCGCGCCAAATGGAACTTAGTGCAGAAAAAAGAAAAATAAAAAACGCCATTTTCTCCCATAGGGATATGATTTTAAAATTTAAATCAGCATTGAAAATGATGCTGCAAAATAAACAGGCAATGGAAAACGCAGTTCATGTACGGGCAGGTTGTGACGGTATTTTCACTGACCACAGGGTATCAATTGGGGCACAGGTGCAGAAAGGCGATAAACTTGGAACAATTATTTCACTAAAAAATATCTATATCAGGGCAATGGTTTTTACGCAGAAAAACAAAACCTCACTAAAAGGGAAAAAAGCCTTTATAAATCTTTTGGGAAGTTCATCATACAGTTTATCGGACAGTTCAGCAGACAGTTTATCAGACAGTTCAGCGGGCGATATTTTCCGGAAAAATCAATCAGGCAATCAAAATAATGTTTATGTTAAAGATAAAAAGTTAAATAAAAAGTTAAATAAAAATAAATGCCATGGCCTGGATAAGATTTCCAAAACAGGAAAAAAGATCCATGAAAATTTAATTCATGCAGGCTTTGTATGGGGAACAATTACCAATGTGCTGCCCGAAAGAACAGCCATGGGCGCTGATATTGTGTGGATCAAAGGCAATGATTTTGATTCTGTTTTTAAACCCGGCGAGACAATAAGCGGAAATATTGTTTTTTCAATGCACAAAAAAGCCCTTGCCGTACCGGAAAGCGCCATTGTCAGGGACAATAATGAAAATTCATTTGTATTTTTGAAAAATGCCAACACTTCCGGGTATCACAGACAGGGTGTTAAAACGGGAATGATCTCCCATGGCATGGCTGAAATTTTACAGGGCCTGAAAAAAGATGACAGAATAGTTGTACAGGGTGCATATCAATTATTTTACAATGATTTCAATAAAATATACAAGGTGGTGGATTAATTGATGCGTTTGCTGCTTGAAAAATTTGTAAAAAATCCCCTTGCAATTGTATTGATGGTCATCATCATGGCCATAAGCGGTATCTATTCCTGGCTGCACATGCCTGTTGATCTTTTTCCGAACCTTAATATTCCTGTGGTTAATATCATCTGCCATTACCCAGGGGCATCTCCGGAGGATATTGAAGCCCTTATCTCACGTCCCGTTGAAAATCAGATAAAAACTATTCCCGGCGTAAAAAGGGTGGCTTCAACATCTGTCCAGGGAATTTCCGAGGTAACGGCGCAGTTCGGCTGGCAGACAACTGTGAAAGACGCAAGGCAGCTTGTACAGACAAAACTTGCACAGCTTGCGGGCAGGCTGCCCCACGGCGTTGTCCCCCATCTTGAAAATATCGGAACAACACTTCAGGAGGTCTGCGGCTACGTGATTTACGGGGGATCAGACATGATAACCCTTGGAAATATTGCCCGCCATGATCTTTCAGGAAGGCTCATGGGGCTTGAAGGTGTTTCTTCGGTGGAAGTGCTTGGCGGTGACAGGCGCGCCTTTTATGTAAAAATAAAACCTGCTGTCCTGCTGTCCCTTAACCTTACAATTGATGATATTGTGTCAATATTAAAAAAGAACAATATATCTGCAGTAACAGGTTATCTTGACCGGTTTGGCAGGGAATATCTTATACGAGGGGATGCCCGGCTTAAAACCCTTGATGACATTGGATCTGTTGCCATTAAAAATGACGGGGAAAAATCCATTTTATTCAGGGATGTGGCAAAGATCGTTAAGGGCCGTGCCCCAAAGCATTACACCATTAAAGGCAACAGGGTACCAGCCGTTGCAGTTATCATCAGAAAGCAGCCCGGGGCAAGCACAATCCGTGTTGCATCGGGGGTTGACCATGCACTTTCCCGTCTTTTAACTCTTTTTCCTCAGGGAACAAAGATTAAAAAATTCTACGATCAGTCGGAAATAATAAAAGAATCACAGAACGAAATCATGAACGATCTTATTATAGGGGCTCTGCTTGCCGTAATAGTTATTTATTTTTTTCTTGGTTCTTTTCTGCCGACGCTCATAGTGGCTTTTACAATACCTGTTACTTTTCTTGCCACAACAGCTGTAATGAAATGGGCTGGCATGAGTTTAAACGTTATAACCATGACCGCTTTAAGCCTTGCCATCGGCATGATTGTGGATGATGCCATTGTTGTTGCTGAAAATATTTTTCGTCATGCAGGGTTAAGGGATCAATCGGGTAATTCTGCTGAACCGTATAACTCAGATGCAGTGAATGGGAATTATGGACTGCAGACAGAAGAAAAATCAGATAGATTTTCCCAATCGAACAGGGCAGCCATTGAAGGGGCGCTTGAAATAGCAGGAGCAGATGCCTCGGGCACATTTACCACTGTGGCGGCATTTCTTCCCCTTTTCATGATCGCGGGAATTGCAGCACTTTTCATGCAGCCTTTTGGTATTACAATAAGTGCAGCTCTTCTTATTTCCCTTGTACTTTCCCTGACACTTGTGCCGGCACTTTTTGGCAGAATCAAAAAGCCTTTGATCACAAAAAAGGATTTTCCCGGGGCAAAGATGCTTTGTTTTCTTGATAATCTGCTCCAGCGATCCCTGAAATTTTCTTTTAAGCATAAAGGTTTTGTTCTAAGTTTAAGCGCTGTTTTTATGGGAACAGCCG
>CAZLBE010000274.1:0-4011 GCA_964557635.1 uncultured Desulfobacterales bacterium | reverse complement strand
CTGAAGCAGCTGTGGCACCGTTATTTCTCGCAGCTGCAGGCCCTTGATTTCTCTGGTTTATAAGTTTAACACATTGCCCGAATTCCTGAACCAAATTAGCTGTTCCATCTGTTGATCCGTCGTTTACTACAATTATTTCATATTGATAGTTATAATTCTGAGTTATAAGAGCATTCAGAGTATTTTTTATACGTTTTTCCCCATTATAGGTTGGTATGATGATAGAAATTTTTTTTTCCATTTACCTGTTCCTGCTGCAGGCTGAACGATGCGTTTTTACATTCAACATGGATTTAAATAAATGTATTGCTCCTATGCTTAACCGCTTTAATTCATAAGGATCTCTAAGACCTTGAAAAGTTTTTTTAGCAATATAGGTCGGTCTGAGATAAAA
This sequence comes from uncultured Desulfobacterales bacterium, assembly GCA_964557635.1. GTDB lineage: Bacteria > Desulfobacterota > Desulfobacteria > Desulfobacterales > Desulfobacteraceae > WGCX01. Next base: position 3,617 of record CAZLBE010000274.1, on the reverse strand, counting down.
TTCTTTACGGGCTCTGTCACAAAATTCCACTAATTCAAAATTTGTTAAACCGGGCCTGCTGACTATTGAATTATGCATTCCATCACTGTCTAACCATTCATGGAAATCATCAGAAGTCATGAAGCCTTCTTTTTTTGCCCAGTCATATGCCTCTGTCCCCGGATAAATCATGATGGGAAAAAATTGAGCAGTATCAGGATTAAGCTCTTTGGCAAAGGTTAATGTCCTGTTTAATGTTTGTTTTGTTTCACCCGGATTCCCTAATAAAAAGCAACCATGAATAAGAATTCCTGCCTGTCTGGCATCCCTGAAAAATTGACGGATACGATCAACGGAAAGCTTTTTTTTCATATTATCAAGAATAGTTTGAACGCCTGATTCGATCCCGACACAGAACAGTCTGGCACCTGCTTTTTTGAGCATATACATGGTCTCAAGATCAACTTCTGCCCGTGCATTGGCTGACCAGTTAAATTTCAGCCCGCGGCGCAGCACTTCCTCGGCAAACTCAATGCATCTTTTTTTGTTTATTGTAAAGGTATCATCTTCAAACATGATCTCTTTTACATCGGAAAATGTTTTTAAGATGTATTCAACTTCATCCACAACATTTTTTACACTGCGAAATCTTAGTTTGTGACTGGAAAAAACCTGCGGATATACGCAATAGATACAATGGTGAGGGCAGCCTCGGCCTGTAATAATTGTTACAATGGGATGTTTGCTGTGTGAATAAAAATAATTATGAAAGTTCAGATGGCGGTGATAAACCTCTGACACAAAAGGCAGATCATCAAGGTTATCAGCAAGTGGAGCAGATTCATTGTGCACAATAGCATCACCATTTCGAAAAGACAGGCTGGCCACTGATTTCAAATCATTATTGTCAAGCCCCTTTTCCATGACCTGAACTAATTTTAACAGAGGATATTCATATTCCTTACGTAACACTCCGTTAATACGTTTATCGATATTAAGAGTTTCTTCGGGTAATGCAGAGCAATGATTACCCACAAGCACGGTAAAGGCATCATTAAAATGATGCTTAAGTTTTGCCGCTGTTTCAATATCATTGTATATACTGGGCGTTGAAGTATCCACAACAATCAGGTCAGGGTTAAAATTGCCTATGTATTGAAGAACCATTGTTTCATAATCACAGCTTAAAGCAGGAGCATCTATCAATTTGCAGGTATATCCATTCTGTTCAAGAAGTCCCGTGGCAAAAGCAAGCCACATGGGATAGTAGAAGGTACCACTTTTAGTTACTGCGGGACTGCGCTGCTCACGTGAGAATTTCCCCTTTTCCGGTAGAAAAGGGGGATTAACTAATAAAATTCGCATTTTATCCTTTCATGTTTGTTGGGGTAAAAAAACACAGGTGTTAAATATGATAACAGGGAAATGGTTTATTCGGTTTTGTGACGGTACAGTTCAGGATCAATAACATCAACCATTTTCTTTATGTTTAAATCACGTTTTAAAAATTTATTAATTTCAATTAAATTATCATGGGGATTGGTTATTATTGTATTGTAATTCACATAGAGGACATCCATATTGGCCTGTTGTGCAAGCCATGTCTCGGTTTTTTTCAAATGTTTGAAAAATTTGTCCGCAATTTCATCATTTTTGACTTTATCTGTTTTTTTTCCTTTTCTTTTCAGCATGGTCTGTTGTGATGCAAGAATTTCATCCATGTTCCTCTGCATGAAAATAATTTTATAGTGATAATTACAAGGAAGATAATCAAGCAGCATGGAAATAACCTTTATGACTTTGCCTCGTGCTTTGTACACCCATTTATTGTCCTTTCCAAGCTGTTTTACACGTTCCAGCTCATAATAGCCCTTTGGATTATCCTTGTCAGGTGTCCTTATATTATCTATTAAAGGCATAATTCCTCCTGCTTCAAGCATTTTCATCATCATTGATGTGCCTGAACGCGGGAGACCTGACACTATAGTTATTATATCGTTATTGGCTCTATTTCTATTAAAAATTTTTTTTAAGATACCCATATTCTCACATATCCATTTTAATGCCTTACCCTTGAATTTCTGCAATAAAAAACAAGACATTGAGGTAGACACAAATGTATTGTTTACATCTCAATCCGGAACTTTTAATCTATAAAAATTGATCCTATTGGAGGAGGATTTGTTTTATTTTTATATAAAAACCAGGCATAATGACAGGGATATTTTTTAATATAAATTTCCATGAGATATACAAATTTATTTAAAAATTTCATTATGGGATCCGGATCTTCAGGGGAGATATTTATTTGTTTATGTATAATAAGCCGATGCGTGTTGTTTTTATCACGTACGGTAAAGATTGGCAAAATCGGCGCTTTGGTTTTCAATGAAAGCTGTACAATGGAAGGGGACAGCCTTATTTTTCTTTTCAGGAACGGCAAAATTTCACGTTTTGCCGCTTTGATGCCGTCCAACGAAACCACAAGAATTTCACCGCGCTGCAGTACCCGAAATATTTCACGGTTAAACCTTTTAGCATATATGAAATTGGCTGGCAGACTTTTTTCATAGTTTTGTTCAATTTCCATGATCATTTTATTGGCAAGAGTTGAATTCCTATCTATAAATTCAAGTGGGTTTGCAGCAATCTGGGTGATTTTATATCCTTTGAAACCAAGGACAGGTAAAAGCATTTTGTATGAACCGAAATGACACAAGGCTATAAGGACACCATTTCCTTCAGACAGGGCTTTATCAAGATGTTGTTGCCCTTCAATTTGGCATATCTGTTCAAAAAATTTTTTGTTGAATTGCGGATATGACCAGGTTTCAAAGATATCTTTTTTAACATTGGAATCTGTATCTCTGGCAATTTTTAAAAGCTGTTTTTCAGAAAAATAATCAGCCCCTGATAATTTTTTTATTTCATTTGATATTACCGGATGCCTGGTTTTTGATATAAAAGAATCCGCAATTTTATCGGCAAGAAAGTATTTTAAGTTTAGTGGAATATAAGGGATAATATGGCGTATTGTTAATAAAAATATAATTTTGGGTATATCAGTTAAAGGAATATTGTATTTCATTGGTATTTAAATTTGATTGATTATTATGATTTTTGTTTGATCTTCTTTTGTATTGAGTGTTTCAATAGCGTTGTTAATAATTTTTCTTGGCGTTTTCCTAAATTTGGTAACAATCACTACAGCATCAACCACGTTACTGATACAGGCAGCCGTATAATTGTTAATTACAGGTTCAGTATCTATTATCAGATAATCATAGTCATGTGGCATATCCTTTAGTCCGGATATAAATGTCCCGTCGGTTGATATTTTCGATTCGTTAATGATTAGTTCATCCAACTTTTTGTTTTTTGTTTTTTTTATCTGTCTTTCAAAAATATCATCTGTTACAACGTATGTTTGAGGCAGATCCTCTATTTTCATTGTATGCTCTTCAGCAACGGATACAAATAATACTTTTTTATCGCTTTCTGCAAGAAAATTGGCAGTCGCATATGCAAGGTTTTAAGTGCCTGTTTTAACATCCGCACCCGTAAAAAGCATTGTTTTCGGTTATGTATAATTTTTGCTGTAAGCACTGATCCCTGCAATAATACTGTTTAATGCCTTA
>CAZLBE010000273.1:0-4042 GCA_964557635.1 uncultured Desulfobacterales bacterium | reverse complement strand
ATTTACCCTGATATTATAAACTTGGTGGATTAAAAGGAAAGTACATGATAGATTGAAATAATTCGATTAATTTTAGAGGGGAGGTAAAATGACTATAAACGCAAATGATGTAATGGTACCAATGGATGTTCCCGGAGACGTTCGGGAAGTTTATATAAAAAATTATCTGTCTATTACCCGGGAGAGTGGCAGGCTGATGCTTTTTGCTGGGGATCAAAAAGTAGAGCATTTAAATGGCGATTTTTACGGTGAAAAAATTCATCCCGATGATAATGATCCTGAACATCTGTTCAAAATTGCCAGCAGTGCGGACATTGGTGTTTTTGCTACTCAAATGGGTCTAATTGCGAAATATGGAGGAGACTACAGCAATACCTCCTATCTTGTAAAGCTGAATTCAAAAACAAATCTGGTAAAAACCACCCAGGCTGACCCGTTCAGCGCTCAATGGATTGATGTCAAACAGGTGGTTGATTTCCAAAAAAACAGTGGGCTTAAGATAGCGGCAGTGGGTTACACCATTTATCTTGGAAGCGAATATGAAGATAAAATGCTGCGGCAGGCTGCCCGGATTATTTTCAATGCACATGGGCATGGTCTTGTCACTGTGCTGTGGGTTTATCCCAGGGGCAGGGCCGTTACAAACGAAAAAGATCCTCATTTAATTGCCGGTGCTACGGGTGTTGCAGCATGTCTTGGCAGCGATTTTGTTAAAATAAGTTATCCTGAAAAAAAAGGATTTGAATCAAGTGAAATTTTAAAGGAAGCTGTTCTGTCTGCAGGCCGTACAAAGGTTGTTTGCGCAGGAGGATCAAGTGTAGATGTAAAGTCCTTTCTTCAGCGGCTTCATGATCAGATATTCATCAGCAAAGCATCGGGCAATGCAACGGGAAGGAATATTCATCAAAAGTCTTTTGAACATGCGGTGAGAATGTGTAATGCCGTTTATGCCATAACAGTGGATGGAAAAAGCGTTGAAGATGCACTCAAAATTTATCAACCATAAGGGATATGGAATCTTAAAATACGCCAATAGAACGGTTGTATGGTAGATTTTATTCTTTCCATTGCTATAACCGCCATGAGGCGGATCTGGATTCAAGTCCAGACCCGTCTCAAAGAATCAAAGATTCTGACAAAGTATGAAATAGCCGTCAAGATTTGCATTCTATTTCTTATAAAAATACACAGGAGAAAAACATATGAGAAAAATTGTTTTGCTTCGACATGGACAAAGTGTGTGGAATCTGGAAAACCGGTTTACAGGATGGACGGATGTTGATCTGTCAGAACATGGCAGGACAGAAGCACACAGGGCAGGGAAACTGCTTAAAGATCAAGGTTATTTGTTTGACAGGGCATTTACATCTGTATTAAAGAGAGCGATAAGAACGTTGTGGATCGTTATGGATGAGATAGATCTTATGTGGATTCCCGTTCATCGGTCATGGCATCTTAATGAAAGACACTATGGAGTTCTCCAGGGGCTTAATAAAAAAGATACAGTTGCCAGGTATGGCCTTAAACAGGTTCAGCAATGGAGACGAAGTTATGATATCAGGCCGGGTTCCCTTGAGAAGACAGACCCCAGGTATCCGGGATTTGACCGACGTTATGCCATGTTGGAAAAGAATGACCTGCCTGCTGCTGAGTGCCTTAAAGATACATTAAACCGTGTCCTTCCTTACTGGCACGAAAAAATAGAACCAGCCTTGAGAAAAGGAGAAAAGATATTGGTGGCGGCTCATGGTAACAGTCTTAGGGCCATTGTGAAATATCTCGATGATATGTCCGATGATGAAATCATGGGTGTTAATATCCCAACTGGATTTCCTCTGGTTTATGAATTGGACGAGAATCTAAAGGCAAAAAAACATTATTACCTCGGTGATGAAAAAGAAATAAGAAAAGCCACAGAATCAGTAGCAGGACAGATTTCAGGTAAATTAACTGCATAGAAATAAATTGTGATGAACTGCCATTGCGAGATACGGATTTGCCTGAAATATTACAATAACAGAACATGAAAGTTACACCTTTTACAAGGATTTTCTTAAAACAAACAGGAGGATTATGGGAAAGACAAATTTTCAAATTAATCAAAAAGAGCCTGAACTTCACGTTAACAAACCGCCTGAGCGCAAATTTCTTCAGAAACAGGCGAATTTTAACATCTGGTTTTTCATTATTGTCATGGTTCTCTTATATTTTTTCCAGACGGTGGTACAGATAAAAACCGAACAGATTCCTTACAGCAAGTTCCAGAGTTATCTTGCCTCAAATCAGGTTTCCCAGTGTGTGATAAATGGTAAGACCATTGTGGGAACTTTGAAAATCATGGACAAAAAAACAGGTAAACCTCTCCATTTTATAACTGTACCTCTGTACAATGCGGATCTTGAAAAACAGCTTGAAAAACATGGTGTTAAATACAGCGTGGCAGTGGAAAATCATTTCTTGAGTAATCTTCTCTTTACCTGGATTATCCCGTTTGGTTTAATTTTCCTTATCTGGTACTATCTTGGTCAAAAAATGGGCTCATCCGGAATGAATTTTATGAATATTGGTAAAAATAAAGCTCATATCCATGCAGACACAGGTCAGAAAGTAACTTTTAAAGATGCGGCAGGAGTTGATGATGCAAAGCAGGAACTTGGGGAAGTTATAGAATTTCTGCGCAATCCTGAGCATTTTCAGCGCCTTGGAGGGCATATGCCCAAGGGGGTACTCCTTGCAGGGCCTCCCGGTACCGGCAAGACCTTACTGGCCAGGGCTGTGTCGGGAGAAGCAAAAGTTCCGTTTTTTAATATCAGCGGTTCTGATTTTATTGAAATGTTTGTGGGTGTTGGAGCTGCCCGTGTAAGAGATCTTTTTGAGCAGGCAAGGGCAAAGGCACCCTGTATTGTTTTTATAGATGAAATTGATGCCATCGGCCGGCAGCGGGGCGGGCCTGTAGCAATGGGCGGCCACGACGAAAGGGAACAGACCTTGAACCAGCTCCTCGTTGAAATGGACGGTTTTGATACCAGCAAGGGCGTAGTTGTTATTTCCGCCACCAACCGGCCCGATGTGCTGGACAAGGCCCTGCTGCGCCCAGGCAGGTTTGACCGTCAGATTGTTGTGGATAAACCGGATCTTGTGGGCAGAGTGGAAATTTTAAAAATCCATACATCCAATCTTAAACTTGCCCCTGATGTGGATCTTGAAATCATAGCACGCAGAACACCGGGATTTGTGGGCGCTGATCTTGCAAATGTTGCCAATGAAGCTGCCATCCTTGGAGCCCGCATGGACCGTGAGGCTATTATTACTGCTGATTTTGAGGCAGCTATAGACAGGGTTATTGCAGGACCTGAAAAGAAAACCAATACATTAAGCCAGGATGAAAAACACAGAGTTGCCTTTCATGAATCAGGGCACACATTAATTGCCAAACTAGTTCCAACGGCCGAGCCTGTTCATAAGGTTTCCATAATTCCAAGGGGGATAGGTGCACTTGGTTATACATTGCAGGTACCGGAAAGAGAGAAATTTCTTGCAACGAAAAATGAACTTTTTGATCAGATTGCCATCCTGTTAGGTGGAAGAGTGTCCGAAGAAATTGTTTTTTCAGATGTTTCAACAGGGGCGCAGAACGATCTGGAACGATCATCGGAACTTGCCCGGAATATGGTGTGCTCATATGGAATGAGTGAAAAACTCGGGGCCATAACCTTCGGCAAAAAACAGACATCCATGTTTCTTGGTACAGACTATGGTGAACAGAAAAATTACAGTGAAGAAACAGCCCGGCAGATAGACGCAGAAGTTAAATCAATTGTGGAGAACAGCTACGGGCGGGTTAAAGAGCTTATGAGTAAACATAGAAACATTCTGGACAGTCTGGCTTCACAACTTGAGGAAAAAGAGGTTCTGTCAGGAGAAGAAGTGGATGTAATTTTTAAACAATCCCAGGCATAATTTTTCCCTTTGCTTATTTTGCCTTGCTTTTAAACTGTTATGTTTTATTTTGACACATTGTAACAGTTTTCAACTATGATGA
>CAZLBE010000272.1:0-4060 GCA_964557635.1 uncultured Desulfobacterales bacterium | reverse complement strand
AGAGTGCCTCATATTCGTCTATTTGGGACTGCGTAGCATACTAATGCTATGTGAGGAAGAATCATGTCAAATTCGGAATTATTGGAACAATCATACTGCTTGCCGGGGTTGAGGTCTACAGGTCTTTTGTGCTGGACATGTAATTTTTTTAAATGGTTATAGCCTTTACGCGAGCTTGTTAATGGTCTTAAGCTATAATCAGACCATAAAATACGATCAACAGAACAGATGAGTTACAAAAGATGAAAAATAAATTCAAACACAATCAAAATTTTTTTTCAAAACTGAGCTTACTTTACGAGGAGATGGACAGGGCATGGGAGAAAACTGCATCAACCTACGGGTTTAAATGCACAGGTTGCTCTGAAAGCTGCTGCGAAACAGAATTTTATCATTATACATATATTGAGAAGGACTATCTTCTGTGGGGCGTGAACACCCTTGATCATGAGACAATAAAACTGGTGTTGTCAAGGGCTGAACAGGTTAACAAAAAACGGAGCATTGCAGAAAAACAGAAGAAGAGAATAAGGGTTATGTGCCCGCTAAATGAAAATAACCTCTGCATGATTTATAAATTCAGGCCGATGATATGCAGGCTCCACGGCATCCCCCACGAACTTCGTAAACCAGGTTCGCAGCCTTTGGTAAGCCCAGGGTGTGATGCAGGCGCTGCGCTTTTCAATGAAAAGGGGTACATGAAATTTGACAGAACCCCTTTTTATTCTAAAATGGCCGGCATTGAAATGGATTACAGAAAAACACATGGAAAATCAAAAAAAATAAAGCAGACCATTGCACAGATGGTTGTGGGAGCTAAAGAACTCCTTTTGGCATTTTAGGGACATCTTCTCCGCCTATTGTGTAACCGCCGTCAAGTTTTATAACACTGCCCGTCATATAGGGAGCATCCCTTATGATATATAGAACTGTTTTTACAATATCATCTATTCTTCCAATTCTTCCCATTGGAATATGGTTAATCAGGGCATTTTTTTCATCCCTGGTTAAGACTTGCTCCCAACCCCTTGTACCCGGTCCATGCCTTGTTTCAAATATCCCAAGCATGATTTCATTCACCCGGATTAAAGGCGCTCCCATGCGTGCCCATGTTTCAGTTAAAAGAGATACGCCCCTGTTTGCAGCAGCATAGCCATCATTAAAAACAGATGCAGCAGGGCCGGTTCTTCCCGTTATTGCGGCAATGGAAGAGAAATTAATAACAACAGCATCTTCAGATTTTTTCAATAGAGGAAAAGCTGCATCAAAAACCCATCGTTTTGCCCTTAGGGTCGTTGCCATTTCAAGATCCCACTGGTTTCTTGTGTATTTTCCATGGACAACGGGCCAGCCGCCCCGCTCAATATTGTTGACAAGAATATCAATACAGCCGAATTTTTTTTCAATTTTATTCATCAGGGATGAAATTTCATCGGGATCAAGCAGGTCAACATCACATATAATATAACGGGCTTTAGAAGCATTGAAATTTTTTTCCATCTCTTCAAAGGAATCCTTCCAGTCGTGCCTTGTCAGAACAAGATCTGCGCCATTTTCTGCAAGGGCAAGCCCTATTGCCTTTCCTATTCCCTTTACCGCTCCAAGAACAAGGGCTGTTTTTCCTTTTATATTCATACAAACTCCATATTTATTCCAAAAAGAAAGTTTTTCACCCAGGAAAGGCCAAGATCAAGCAGGGCAAGGTCATTGTCCTTAATCATTTCTTTAACATGATCAGGTATGGAATAATCATTTAAAAGGCCATTATTTAAAATCTCATTTCGGAAAGTATCAAGATCATAGCAGGCAAGGTAAAATTTATCCGAAGCTGTTTTATCAAGGGCCCCTAGTATTATCCGGTTTTTAAGGCTGATAATTTCCATTAACTTATCGTTCATTTCATTGTATTCATCCACATCCTGGGTTTTAACCCACTGGCCTGCAGAAAGAGTGTTTTCATTGTTAAACCCTTTACAGTGGGGTTCTTTTATCAAGGCAAAATATTCCGTTATTTTCCCTGTTTCCCTTGATCTTGAAATGGCCCTTGCAAGAGGATAAATCCTGCAGGAGGCAGGTCTGTCAGCATAAACGGAACATCCTTTAGCCGTAACAAAGGGGCATGCATTTTTTGAAGCAGGGTCCGCCTTGAATGTAACTATTGGAAGACCTGATTCAGGGCCGTTGTGAAAAGAGGTGTATTTTTTTAAAAAAACATCGGACGTAATACCAAGGTTTGTTTTTAAACGCAGAATATCATAGGGCGTAAGAAACTGGTTAAGATCCCTGCAGCAGTCGTTAAAACAGGCGTTATCCGATGAACATTTAAAATTTAACTTATCATTGAGGGAAATGGGAATCATTTCCTGATTCATGTTTTGATTCATAGTTTTTTTCCTTTTGAATATTGCTTAAACGTGGCAAAATTTTTTTTTAATCTCGTTTTATACCTTCTGCAATATTGCCTGGTATTGATAAAGCAGACCTGGTAATCTGATCATGGAATCTAAAATCTTTAACATCTTGAAAATATTTCATGTTTTGTCAGAATCTTTGATTCTTTGAGGCAAATCCGGGCAATAAGAAGAAACGCAACAATGCATAGCTTTCTTGTATCTTGTATCTTGTTTCTTGCCACCAGATCGGCCTCATGGCGGTTATACAAATCTGCACATAATCTTGAAGGCCTTTTTCATACTTTTAGATCCTCAATTTTCAAAATACCCTTCAATGCAGACAACTGATAACTGATAGCTGATAACTGATAGCTGATAACGGCACTTTGACTGCTTCTAATTATATCAAATTGTTAAATTTGACAAGTTATTATGGCTGTAACTTTTTATTACTTTAAGGTTGAAGGTCAAACCTGATTTGTCTGAACCATTTGGAAATGAAGATAAATGGAATGTGTGGTTAAAATAACGGTTTGTGGGCTTGGACTTACTTTGCTTTTTAAAAAAAATAAAAAGAATGATTTAATACAAAAAAATCATATGGAAAAGTTATGGAAAAGTTCTTGACAAAAGGTATTTTCCGGTGTTAATTTCCGCCATTGCTTATATATAACTTGAATTTTCTGGTAACAACATGAGAATTAAAAAAAATATTATATAACCAGAATTAAGATTTTTTCACACTTTCAGGATGATCTGGTCGTAGTCAAATCGACCTATTTATAATACGTGAGCGCGGTATCCTTAAAATTTAAATACCGCAATATAATTATCACCAGTTGCTGAAATTAAAATTAATTTCAGCGCATAATCGTAGGGAGGTATTTTAAATGCCATCTTTTGTAATCGCAGAGAAATGCGACGGTTGTAAGGGTGGGGACAAAACAGCATGTATGTATATTTGCCCCAATGACCTGATGGTCCTTGACCCCAATGCAATGAAAGCATACAATCAGGAACCTGATCAGTGCTGGGAATGTTTTTCATGTGTAAAAATCTGTCCTTCCCAGGCAATTGAAGTAAGAGGCTATTCTGATTTTGTACCATTGGGAAGCAGTGTTGTTCCAATGCTTGGTACGGAAGACATTATGTGGACATGCAAGTTCAGGAACGGTCTTGTAAAACGTTTTAAATTCCCAATCAGAACCACTCCGGAAGGCACGGCTAATGCCTATCAGGATCTGAAGTCTAAAGACCTTGACAGTAATTTTCTTTCAACAGAAGAAGCTGACGGCTATGAACTTCCTGAACCCCAGGAACTGGTATAACGGCCTGTCATTAATTTGATTTAAGACTATATATTATAGATAATTTGGAGGTAAAATAATGGCATTACCTAATAAGCCTGTTGGTGAATTAAAGGCGGTAAGGGATCCTGAAGTTGATAAAAGAGACGTTGATATTCTCATTATCGGCGGCGGAATGGCTGCCTGCGGAGCAGCTTTTGAAATTAAAAAATGGGCAAGCGACGACACAAAAATTCTTCTTTGTGATAAAGCTGCGATGGAGAGAAGCGGGGCAGTAGCCCAGGGTCTTTCAGCAATCAATACCTATATACACTCTTTCCCTACACGACGCTCTTCCGATCATCGGAAGAGCGTCGTGTA
>CAZLBE010000271.1:0-4060 GCA_964557635.1 uncultured Desulfobacterales bacterium | reverse complement strand
AAAGAAAAAAGACATATACTTAATGCGTTGCAGGACAATATCGATTCATTCAGCAACAAAGTATCAATGAAACTTGTGGAAACAGGACTTATAGAAACTGTCAGCAAAAATTCCATTCAGGAACAGATCACAAAATGTCTTGAGACCATGTGCCGGGCTGAAAGTTTTGATATTGATTTTCAAATTGCACCCTTCAGAAATATTGTGCAGAACCCTAATGTCGTGAGCCTTTATCTGACTGCTTTTATTGTTGAAAAACTGATCAATCATAAGGATGTTATTGATATTTTCGGAAGCGACGATGATATATATCACTGCATACAGCAGGAGACATCAAAGCTTGTTGAATAGATAGGCTTTTGTGTTTTAATCTTTTTATAATAACGGCCATGAGGCCGATCTGGTATCAAGAAACAAGATACAAGATACAAGAAAGAGATGTATCTTGACTCTTCTTTTTATGATTTTGGTTCTTGTTTCTTGGTAGCCAAAGGCGCGGAGCCAATAAAACGTAAACTATTACGTTTATTTCATAATTCGTCAGAATCTTTGATTCTTTGAGGCAATCTGGGCCAATCCAGATCCGCCTCATGGCGGTTATAGAAAAGCAGAATAATTTAAATGCGTGATCAGTCGTAAACGTATGACTGATACGCCTATTTTTTTTCTGGCTCTGGGCTAAATTTTAGAATCAGGCGATCTATATATCACTGCATCACTCCTCTATCTTTATAATACGCACAAGTATTCCCATGAAACCATTCAAAAGAACAATTCAAACCCTTATCCCGTAACACTTTGTTATCATGTATAATCCGGAGCAAAAACTGTAAATATTCCGCCATCACTCCATCTTCGCCCATTTTGGCCTTCACAATAGCATTAATATGCTTTTGCTTTTACCAAATAGACGAATATGAAGCACTGTCCAAAATTTACGCTATAAGGTCAAATAGTTACCAAAGACAGTACATTTTTCAGAAAGAACCAGGTCAAGCCATACTGAATAGTGGGTACCTTTACAAATTTTTATTTTACCCCCTTGACAATATGTTTTTTTATATATTATCTATATGTGTCATATATAAAAAATATGATACATAGCTTATGAACCAATATAAAAATAATGATTGATATTCAATTACCGCCTTTTAAATATAGTTTGTACAAGAACGAAATATTTTTTTTTATTAAGACCGAAAAAAATTAAAATTTAAAGCACAATGGACACTTTGGGTATTTGAAATGCCCATTTAACAACAACTTACATTTGTATCAAAAATTTTCACATGGAGATTAATCAAAATTCCAGGGAGACATTATGAATGACTTTTTAAAAAAAATAAGATCCGTCCAGAAACCGACAAGACAAAGACAATCCGGAATAACAAGAAAAACGTATGATGCACGCAATTCTCCTCCCAATGAAAGACGTAAAATAATGGACAGAAGAACTGCAGCCATGGAGCAACATTTGCTGCAATAGCAGATTACCTGAAAGGCAACGACATACCTACCTTCTCAGGGCGGGGACAATGGCATGCCCAAACCATTCACAGACTTTATAAATAAATTACTGCTTTTTTTTCATGCCCTTTTCAATTATTTCGAATGCAGACATAAGGGTCTGTTTAACAAAATTTTTATCATTATTTAATAGTCTTTTACTGTCAACCCACAGGACAACACCGGAATAGGTAGCCCATATAATATCGGCAAGAGCCACTGGATGCTTTTTAATAACATACCCCTGGTCAATACCCTCCTGCACAATGGTTTTAATTGCACTAAGCGCTTCTCGTGAGGTTTTTTTCAATTGCTGCAGAACACTGCCGGATAAATTCCTTAAAGTTTCACCTGACTGTAAATGAAAAAGACTTATAAGCATTCTGGAATCATAATTATAAACATCTATAAATGTGTCCCGCAGAGCAATAAATTTTTCTTCGGCATTCATATCCTCTTTCAATACGAACTTATCAATTTTTTTTGTCAGATAGCCAAGCATAGCAATTGACAGTGAGGTATAAAGCTCTTCCTTGTTTTTAAAATAAAGGTACAGGGTTCCCGGGCTTAACTCAGCCTCGGTTGCAATTTCCTCCATTGTTGCCCTGTTAAAGCCCTTGGCGGAAAAAATAATCCTTGCAGCGTCCATAATCTCTTTACGTCTCTGTTCTTTTTCCCTTTGTTTTCTTTCCAGTATTCCCATGTTAATACCTGTTATATTTTGAAGATCATTTATTATGTATTTAACGATTTATTAAATACATCTGACAACAAAAAATGGCAAGAAAAACTTAAAAAATTTTTACCCCCAGATAATATACACTAGAATCATCATTCAATTAATAAAAAATAAAGAAAAAAAAATAGAATTAAGATGCCTTTCAATCTTATCTTGACAAGATTGAAATTCCCTGCTTATAGTTTCAAAAATAATTGTTTTAGAACGGCCATTAAATTGATTTATTAATTCAACAATGGACTGACAATATGGGGAGTGAAAATATGTCAAAACTTACACTGGATGATTTAAAAAACATCAGGCAGAAAGCATCTGAGAAATCATCTCTAAACGGAAAAGATACAAATGTTAAAATCGTGGTTTATATGGGCACCTGCGGTATAGCTGCAGGTGCAGGTGAAATCATGGATACCCTTGTTGAAGAAAGAGAAGCATCCAAAAGAGATGATATTAAGATTGTAGCATCCGGATGCATGGGTATGTGCAGCACTGAACCGAATTTCAGTGTTGAAATTAAAGGAGAAGATCCTGTTGTTTATAAGAACATGAACAGAAACATGACACGCCAGGTTTTTAAAAGGCATGTACTGAAAGGAGAAGTTCAGACAGGATTTGCACTTGGCAGAATATAAAAAAACCTTTTATCAAATTCGCTTATGCGATCTCCTGACCAGGAGATAGTTTACCGGGATAAGATGATGTGATTCTTGTAACTTCTGAACTTCTTCCCCTGCTTGAACCAATTATAGACAAGGTTGAAACCGTCAAAAAAATCATTTTAAATGACTGAAATTTTTAAAACAAACAATATAAAAATAAGCCTTAATATAAAAGGCTATGATCAATATACAAAGATAAGTTGTCCCGTAAGATACGGAATATACTCTGAAATTGAAACAGAGGATTTTATTCTTCAGTTTGACTTGAATAATGAAATAAAAAGAGCAATTGGGAAAGGTGATAAGTGGCTGCATCCCTCGGAATGGCTGAAAAGGAATATGGGCAACGACTGGATTTACTATTCCACCGGAGGATACACAGGTGTGTTTGAAGCAACCGGAGAATATTACCTTCCCAATTTTTCCTATCCTACAAATTCCATCCTCGGAGGAAAACCGTTTAAAGAAGAGCCCGTGGCCCGAATTGTTTCCTCCTGGTATGATGTAATATGCAATACTGAAAAATCTCTCAAAGGAATCAATGGAAAAATAGGCAGATTCCTTGACACAACCCTTGAAAACAGCCAACCTGAAAAATTAAAGGAAAAATCAAAAAATCTGTTCAAAATAACGGAAGGAAGGGTTAGCGTACTGCCCCCGGATGCAAGGCATGTTGATTACGATGTTATACCGCTTACAATTTCCAAAGGCTGCCTTTACAACTGCAAATTCTGCAGAATCAAAACAGGAAAACCGTTTACACAGAAAAGCTGTCAGGATATAAAGAAAGAGATTCACAAGCTCAAGGCTTTTTATGGAAAAGATATTGTTAATTACAATTCCATTTTTTTAGGGCAGCACGATGCATTAAATGCTGATAAAGATCTTATTCTTTTTGCCGCAGAACAGGCCTATGATGATTTTAATTTTAGGCATTCTTTCATGAAGGGAGCCAATCTGTTTCTTTTTGGAAGTGTTGATGCCCTGATAAAAGCGGACAGCGGAGCAAATCAGGGCCTTTTTAAGGCCTTGAATGCCTCTCCCTGGTACACATATATCAATATAGGACTTGAATCAGCCGACCAGGAAACCCTGGATTTCCTTGGAAAGCCCATAACAGCAGCCAAAGTTGAAAAAGGCTTTCAAATAATCCAAA
>CAZLBE010000270.1:0-4064 GCA_964557635.1 uncultured Desulfobacterales bacterium | reverse complement strand
ATAGACGAATATGAAGCACTGTCCAAAATTTACGTTATAAGATCGAATATTTACATTTTTACTTGACAAAACCCATAAAAATACAATAGATATATTAATTCACAATGCGGTCATTAAGACCGATCTGGTAAAAATAAAATGGCCATAAGGGAGTTGGAAAAAATGATTGTTCCTGTTCCCTAAAGCCAATACGGTAAAAAATATCATAAGGATAAGGAGTGCAACAAAGTTGGCTAACCACAAATCTGCTTTAAAACGTGCAAAACAAAATGAAACAAGACGTCTTAGAAACAAGAGGACTAAATCTGTAATGAAAAATGCTGTCAAAAATGTTGTTGAGGCAAAAGAGGCTGGAGATGATAACATTGAAAAGCTTCTCAGGGCAGCTCAGTCAACCATAGCCAAGGCCGCAAAAAAAGGCGTACTGCATAAAAATACAGCTGCACGTAAAATTTCAAGACTTACCAGAGCTGTAAATTCAGCAGCAGCCGTATAATTTTTTAAATTTCTTTTTATATGAAAAACTCCGAATATTAGAGCAAGTTTTTCATAGTTTGTTGAGAGGTGAATCAGGGCCAATATAGATCCGCCTCATGGCGGTTATATGAAATAGAATGCAAATTAACAGCATTCTATTTCTATTTTTGTCAGACAGCAAGAAACTAGTATCAAGATACAAGATTATAAAAAGAAGCGTAAAGATTCATATAGTTCTTGTCTCTTGTTTCTTGTTTCTTGTCTGCCTAAAAGTTATCCCTCATCCTGCTTACAATTTTTTCTGCAATTCTTCCTGCAATTTTTTTCACAGCTCCTCTTCTTGCTGCTTCATCACTTATGTTTGAATTGGAAACTGCATAATCTTCATAATCTGAAAAATTATCAACAGACCAGATCACTTTTCCTGATTTATCAAACATTTTAAGGTCAACAACAGCACTGACACGCAGTTCACTTACCGATTCATCGGTTTTTCTTGTCAATGTTCCAAAAGTAATGGATTCTATTTTTGCCTTAATAAAAGCATCTGCGACTTTTTGATCCACAATTTCAGCATTTGTGGTATGAACAAGCTCGTTGATCAAAGCTGTTGTAAAAAAATTTTCAGCTCCGGATTCCAAGCTTCTGTTTTCAAAAACATCAACGGATAATTTGGTAATGCCATTTGGGATATCACCGCTTTTTGAAAATCTGTATCCGCAGGAATTTGTAAAAGCAAAAAAGCCGGCAGCCATCAAAATAAGTACAATTTTTTTCATATCAGATCACTATATTTACAAGTTTTTTCTTTACAACAATAATCTTTTTGATTTTCTTATCAGCAATATACTTCTGTACAATATTATCTTCAAGTGCCTTTTCTTTTATGCTTTCATTATCAGCATCAGCTCCAATTGTAAACTTTGATCTTAATTTGCCGTTTACCTGGACAACAATCAGCATTTCATCTGTTTCAAGTGCATCTTCTCTATAGTCAGGCCATTTTTGATCAACAATACTTGGTTCTCTGCCTATTTTTCCCCATAATTCTTCTGCAAAATGAGGAATAATAGGAGAAAGCAGAAGAAGAATATTTTCAATGGAAAAGCATATTACTTGTTGCATGTCAGGATCATCCGATGCAAGATCAACACTGTACATTGTGTTTACAAGTTCCATAACTGCACTGATTGCAGTATTAAAATGAAAACTTGTTTCAACATCATCGGTTACTTTTTTAATAGTCTGGTTAGCCTTGATATACAGTTTTTTTGCATCTTCTCCTGACAGATCGGAAACATTACCCGTATACGGCTTAATGGTCTGCATGATTTTTCTGCACTTCCCTGCAAGGCGCCACACCCTGTTAATAAACCTGCTGCAACCCTCAACCCCGTCATCATTCCACTCAAGATCTTTTTCAGGCGGAGCTGCAAAAAGACAGAAAAGTCTTGTTATATCAGCCCCGTATTTTGTGAGAAGCTCGTTGGGATCAATCACGTTCTTTTTTGATTTGGACATTTTTATCACGCGTCCGATCTCTATCTCATTGCTGCATTTTCTGCAGACTGCCCTGTCACGTGTTATATCTGCTTCTTCCGGATAAATATATCCGTGTACCGGGCAGGTTAAGGTTTCCTTGCACACCATACCCTGGGTTAAAAGCCTTGTAAAAGGCTCTTTAAAATCAATAAGTCCAAGAGTATTTAAAACCCTCATAAAATATCTTGAATAGAGAAGGTGTAGAATGGCATGTTCCACACCGCCTATATACTGATCAACGGGCATCCAGTATTTTACGGCATCGGCATCAAACATTGCTGTATCATGTAAAGGACTGCAATACCTTGTAAAATACCAGGAAGATTCAACAAAGGTATCCATGGTATCAGTGTCTCTTTTTGCATCTTTGCTTCCGCATTTCGGACAAACGGTTTTTGCAAAAAAATCAAGACCCGGAAGTGGAGAACCGCCATTTTCAAGGAGATCTGCGTTTTCAGGAAGCACTACGGGAAGCTGATTTTCAGGAACAGGCACAACACCGCAACAGGGACAATGGATAACAGGTATGGGTGTCCCCCAGTATCTCTGCCTTGAAATACCCCAGTCCCGCAGCCTGAAATTAATTGTTTTTTCTCCTTTGTTTTCCTTTTCAAGCCAGGCTGTGATGCTCTCCATGGCCTTAAGGTTTTCTGTTCCGGTAAAATCTTCCGAATTAACCAGAAGCCCCGTGCCCGTATATGCCTCTGTCATGGTTTCCGAATCGAATTTTTCACCTTCAGGCTGAATCACAACCTTTATATCAAGGCGATATTTTTTTGCAAAATCGAAATCTCTCTGGTCATGGGCAGGCACAGACATTACAGCTCCTGTTCCGTATTCCATAAGGGCAAAATTTGCAGTATAAATTGGTATTTTTTTATTATTTGCAGGATTGATGCACCAGGCACCGATAAACACCCCTTCTTTTTCGTGTTTTTCCAGCCCGTCCCTGGATCTTTCCTGAGTGGCAATTTTTTTAACAAATTCTGCAACTTTTTCTTCCTGTTCTGTTCCCTTTGAAAGTGATTCAACAAGAGGATGTTCCGGTGCAAGGCACATGAATGTGCATCCAAATAAAGTGTCGGGTCTTGTTGTAAACACCTCAATATCGCCCTCTTTTTCAAAAAGGCTGAATTTAATTTTGGACCCATAACTTTTACCGATCCAGTTTTTCTGCATCAGGGTAACTTTTTCAGGCCATCCGGGAAGTTTATCGCAATAATCAAGTAGATCATCTGCATAATCGGTTATCCTGAAAAACCACTGCCATAATTTTTTTTGCTGAACAGGCTTCCCGCATCTCCAGCACATGTCAGACTCCACCTGTTCATTGGCAAGAACGGTCTGGCAATGCTCACACCAGTTCACATAGGATTCTTTCCGGTAAACCATATCTTTTTCAAGCATTTTTAAGAAAAGCCACTGCTCCCATCTGTAGTATTCCGGTGTGCATGTTGCAATTTCCCTGTCCCAGTCATAGGAAAAACCCATTTTTTTCAACTGAGCACGCATGGCGTTGATATTTGCATAGGTCCAGGCAGCAGGATGGGTATTATTATCTATGGCTGCATTTTCCGCAGGCATGCCAAAAGCGTCCCATCCCATGGGGTGCAGCACATTAAAGCCCTTCATCCTCTTGTACCTTGCCACAACATCTCCAATGGTGTAGTTTCTTACATGCCCCATGTGGATTTTACCGGAAGGGTAAGGGAACATTTCAAGAAGGTAATATTTTTCTTTTTCTTTATCTTCTGTCACCTTGAAAATATTATTTTTTTTCCAGAAAGCCTGCCACTTTGGTTCAACCTCAGTGGGATCGTAGTGTTCTTTCATTGTGTATTAAACCTCCGAAAACATATCAATTAATACAATGTTTCATAATTTGAGCTAAAAAATACTGTAACTTTGTTTTTAAAAGATACTAAATGGCACAATATCAATTAAATAGCAAGAATGCATTAGCAAGAATGCATTAACTATCTGGATATTTATGCCTCTTTTCCATTTCATGTGGGTAAGATTGCTAATGTGTAGAAAAAATCATC
>CAZLBE010000269.1:0-4076 GCA_964557635.1 uncultured Desulfobacterales bacterium | reverse complement strand
TTTGTTGGAGGCGGATTCGGAAAATATGTAACCGATGAAGAATTAAACAGGATGAAGAATCTAAGAGACCGTTCCCTGAAAGAGGATGCAAAAGCTTACAAATCCCCTGAAACAATAAAAAAGATTATATCAAAAGCAGGGATATCGAATGTCCGCATACTTGATGACCCTGCAGGTTATTGGGCAGAAATAAAGAAATAGATAGAGTCTTTTGGATTCATAGCCCTTATTCCTTCGATGTATTCACCATGTTAATTTTTAAAGGAATAATTTAGATGGATAAAGATGAATTCAGTAGAAAAATGATTGAGATACTGAAACATGGCGCTTTAAACCTTGCCATGGGAATAGGATATAGAACATGCCTTCAGGAAATACCGCTTTTAACCCGGTGCGCCCTGAAACAGGTTGAAAAGGGTTTTTATACTGGTCAGGGTGTTGATTTTTCCTTTTATCCGGAATTTTAGTCCTTTATGTCGCAATTGTCAGATGCCAAACATGAAAAAGTGCTTGTGGAAAAATTTTTGACCTGTGTCGATAATGGAAACCTTGTGTCGCGGTTGGAAAAAAGGCATCAATGTTTGTGACCTTGGCTGCGGGGAAGGGGTTGCTCTGATTTTGATGGCAAAGAGTTTTCCGGATTCCTTTTAATGTTCACTATTTATGTTGGGTTGAACTAGCCCCTCACCTCGGTCGCTAAACTGAACCAGTACCCGGAAATTTTATTTTAAAAAATCCTACGGACTATGACATGAGGATTTCTTATAAAATGACAGAACATTATTTTCAATATGGAATTAAAGAAATTGAACATCTAAAAAGTAAAGATAAGAAACTGGCAGAGGTCATTGATAAAATCGGTATGATCAAGCGCCCGATAATTCCTGATCTCTTTCAGGCGTTGATGCACGCCATTATTGGGCAGCAAATTTGCACAAAGGCACATGCAACCATCTGGAAGCGTATGAAAACAACATTTCCTGTGATAACGCCTGAAACTATATCTAATGCTGCAGCAAAAGAGTTGCAGCAAATAGGACTTTCGTTACGCAAAGTAGAGTATATGCAGGATATTGCCCGTGAAATTGAAAAAGAAAAATTTAACCTGCAGGCACTTTACGCCATGGATGATAAAGCAATATGTACCGAATTATCTCAACTTAGAGGAATAGGAATATGGACAGCAGAAATGCTGATGATTTTTTCTATGCAGCGTTCTAATGTTTTGAGTTATGGCGATCTGGCCATATTGAAAGGTTTGCGAATGCTGTATCATCACAGAGCAATCAGTAAAAAAAATTTTATGAAATATTGGCGAAGATATACACCCTACGCTTCAGTTGCAAGTTTATATTTATGGGCAATAGCCGGGGGAGCAGTTCCTGACATGAAAAATTATGGAAAAGAGGCAAAAAATTCAAGGTCACTTAAGTAATCAAATAAAAAATTGCTCACAAAAAAGAGCAGCTGCAACTGATGTGTTATTTTTTTATTTTTTGAGTTTTCTCAATTTTGTAACCGTTCACAGTCAATTCACGAACTGTAAGTACTTACCCATTTTTTAAGTTCCCCATTGACTATTCCTTTAAATAAAAATATATAGAATGCACATATTTCACTGGGGGTGCAGCAGCTTTTTTTATGCTTTGTGTATCACAATTATCAAAACGATTCGGTAAAAATGAAATTTTCTCAGATTTTAATCTTTTAATTCCTGATAATAAATTTATTGTTCTTATCGGCCCGTCCGGCTGTGGTAAGACCACTCTTTTTGATGTTCTTACAGGGGTTACACCCATGGAAAAGGGGGATATTCTCTGGAAGGGCATAAAGGTTAAAAATCTTGAAAA
Source organism: uncultured Desulfobacterales bacterium (assembly GCA_964557635.1). Taxonomy (GTDB): domain Bacteria; phylum Desulfobacterota; class Desulfobacteria; order Desulfobacterales; family Desulfobacteraceae; genus WGCX01. The sequence goes on along the minus strand of CAZLBE010000269.1, from coordinate 2,226 downwards.
ACGCTGTGCCTACATGCAGCAGAAAGACCTTCTTCTTCCCTGGCTCACCCTTTTGGAAAATGCAATTTTACCTGCAGAAATAGGCGGTGCTGATCTTGAAAAATCAAAAATAACAGCAAAATCACTTTTTAAAAGGATGGGACTTGCAGGATATGAAAATTTCAGGCCCCATGAAATTTCCGGGGGAATGAGGCAGAGATGCGCACTTATAAGAACCCTGATGTTTCCCCATGACTTTATTCTGTTAGACGAACCACTCTCATCCCTTGACGCAATCACGCGCAGAAGCCTTCAGTCCCTTCTTCTGCTTCTACAGACGGAATTTAACAAAACATTATTGATGATAACCCATGATATCGAAGAAGCTCTTTTACTTGCAGATGAAATTTATCTTTTAAGTACGCAGCCCATGGGCATAAGGGAAAAATTTGTCCTCGATTTACCCAAACCAAGAAAATTCAATGACCCCAGGCTTCTTGAGATAGAGGAACATGTCATGGATCTCCTGCAGGGGGATATAAAGTTCGATGCGTACTAATATTTTTGCTTTAATTTTAATGTTTCTTGTGCTTGGCATCTGGCAGGCAGCATGTTTTTTCTTTGCCATACCTGATTTTATTTTACCTGCCCCATTTGAGATCATAATCACTGCAGTTGTCAAAGCGAATGTTATTTTGCCAAATGCACTTGTCACAGGAATTGAGATTATAAGCGGAATAGCACTTGCCCTTGTTTTTGCAATACCCCTTGCAATGATGATGTTTGCAAGACCCTCCATTGAAAAAGCTGTATCCCCATTTCTTGTGGCTTCCCAGGCCATTCCTGTTTTTGCCATTGCACCTGTACTTATTGTCTGGCTGGGATATGGAATTGCAAGCAAAGTATTGATGGCGGGAATTATTATTTTCTTTCCCATTCTGGTAAGCCTGCTTGAAGGATTTAAAACCTGTGATGATGAACTGCGCATACTTTTCCGTCTCATGGGGGCAGGATTCTGGAAATCCATGCGCCTGCTTTACTGGCCGTGGGCGCTTCCCAATTTTTTTGCAGGCCTTAAAGTCGGTGTCACTGTTGCCACCATCGGAGCTGTAATCGGGGAATGGGTGGGAGCGCAGCAGGGGCTTGGTTACCTGATGATCCAGGCCAATGCCAGGCTTAACACAAGCCTTGTATTTGCAAGTATTTTATGGCTTACCGCCATGGGACTTATCTTATGGAGTTTTGTTGGAATAATGGAAAAAAGAATAATAAACTGGAAAATTAAAAAGGAGTTTATACCATGAAAAATAAATTATTATTTACAGAAAAATCATACATAAGAAATAATAGCTTTGTAAAAAAAATAGTGCTTGCCCTGATCACGCTGTTTTTCATTAATTCACCCATGGTTTTTTCTGCAGAAAAAAAGCTTACCCTGATGCTTGACTGGTTTCCCAATGTTGATCATCTTCCCATATATGTGGCACGGGACATGGGTTATTTTGCAGCAAAGGGGCTTAAAATAAAAATCATCAGCCCATCTGAAACAAGTGACGGGTTAAAGCTTGCCGCCTCGGGAAATGTGGATATATCCGTTTCCTATGAGCCCCAGACCATTATTGCCGCAAGCCGCGGCCTTGATGTAAAAGTTGTGGGACAGCTTGTGAATCACCCCCTTACCACCCTGCTTTTTCTCAATAAAAAAGGAATAAAAACGCCGAAGGATCTTATTGGCAAAAAAATAGGTTACACCGTTCCGGGTCTTATGGATCTTATGCTTAAGGCATTTGCCGATATAAACGGAATTGATCGTTATTCACCAATTAATGTGGGGTTTACGATTGTTCCATCCCTTGTATCGGGCAAGGTTGACGCGATCATGGGACCCTTTAAAACCTATGAAACTGTTGAACTTTCCCAGCGGGGATATCATCCGAAATTTTTTGAACTTGAAAAATATGGAATACCCGATTATGAAGAACTTGTATTCATCAGCGGTGGAAAAACCTTAAAGAAAAAATCCACTGCTGTACGAGCTTTCTGCTCTTCTGTCAGAAAGGCCATTGAGTTTACAAAAAAACATCCGGCAAAAGCGCTTAAAATGTATCTTAAAGCAGTGCCTGAAGCTGATAAAAAAACCGAGTCACAGGCCTTTGATCTTACCCTGCCCTATTACGCCGACAGAAAAAGCATAAATCCTGGTGCATGGCAGAAATTTGCCGATTTTGCCTTAAAATATAAAATTAT
>CAZLBE010000268.1:0-4080 GCA_964557635.1 uncultured Desulfobacterales bacterium | reverse complement strand
CTTTTTCATGGCCAAATAATTCACTTTCCAGAATAGATGAAGAAAAAGTGCTGCAATCAACTGCAAGAAACAGACGTTCTGATCTATTGCTGTGCATGTGAAGAGAATTGGCAAAAAGCTCTTTGCCGGTGCCACTTTCTCCTTCCAAAAGCACAGCGCAGTCCATTGGGGCGACTTTTTCTATTTTTTGAAATACCTCAAGCGTTACGGGGCTTTTCCCTATTATGTTATTTAAATTGAATTTATCGTAAAGCTGTTGTTTAAGGGCAATATTTTCTTTGATCAGATTTCTGCTGTCAAGTGCTTTTTTAACGGTTTGAATTAACTGCTCTTCGGAAAAGGGTTTGGTAATAAAATCGAATGCCCCCTGTTTCATAGCCTCAACTGCATTGGTCACAGTTCCATGACCTGTCATAATGATTACAGATATATCGATTTGTTCATCTTTAATTTTTTTTAGAATTTCAAGTCCTGATATATCGGGAAGTTTTATATCAAGAATAATCAGATCAAAACAATTATCTGAAATTTTAGCAAGGCTTTCCTCTCCGCAACAGGATATCTCAACATGATACCCCTGTTCGGAAAGTATCATTTTACATCCACTGCATATGGAAGGCTCATCATCAACAATCAAAATTGCTACATCGCTTGTCATTTATTATGTTTATCCTTTAAATATAAATTTTTTATTTGACTGTTTTACGCGTTTTGACAGTTATTCATATTTTTTATATTATGGTTTTTTACAATTGTAATTGTAAAACTGCATACCATATAAGGGGCAGGAAAATTGCCGGCAGCATACTTCCGATACGAATTTTTGCTGCACCAAGCAGATTGATTCCAATTGCCATTATAAGTATTCCGCCAACCGACGACATCTCGTTGATCACTTCCGGTATGAGAAATGGTTTTATCAGAGAGGCCGCCATTGTTATGGCCCCCTGGTAAACAAAAACTGAAAAGGCTGAGAATAATACACCGATGCCAAATGTCGAAGAAAGGATGATTGACATGATACCGTCTAAGGCGGATTTTGCAAACAGGGTATGATGATCTCCTGCAAGACCGCTTTCAAGGGCACCGACAACGGCCATGGAACCTACGCAGAAAAGCAGGGTTGAGGTGACAAATCCTTTATAAAAGTTGGAATCATTTTTTGCAAAGCGCTGTTCCAGTTTTTTCCCGAATGATTCAAGTAAATCCTCAATTCTTAAAAATTCACCTGCAATACTTCCAGCAACAAGGCTGAAAATAACGATGAGCACTTCATCCGATTTCATGGCTGATTTAATGCCTATAATAATAACGGCAAGGCTTATGGCGTGTACCACGGTTTTATTGTATTTCTCCGGGATACCTCCGCGGAAAAAAAGTCCTGCAAGGCTTCCTGCAATAATTGCAGCAGCGTTAACAATTGTTCCAAGCAAATTTAGCTCCTTATTTTATTTTTTATATAAAAAACTCCGGATATCAAAGCGGGTTTTGGCATACGCGCCTTTGGCCCATGTTTTGTTGAGAGGCTAATCTGGGCCAATCCAGATCCGCCTCATGGCGGTTATATGAAATAGAATGCAAATTAACAGTTTTTTATTTAATAATTGGTTGAGAGGCGGCAGGGTAAACCCAGAACCGCCCATGGACGTGCGGTTATCTGAAGTCTTTGTAACTTATGTCGAATTTATGGGCTTTGTAGGAAAATTTTCTTTCGGTTGTACCCACAAGTGCAGCTGCTTTTTTTATATTCCCCTTTGTGTTTTTTAATGCATCCATGATCATTTCACGCTCCAGATTGTTTACCGCTTCTTCCATTGAAAGATGGGTAAGGGTTTTGGAGTGTTTTCCTGTCTGAAGACTCGGGGGGAGGTGGTAACTGTGAATGGCGCCTTCATTGCAGAGCAGGACTGCGCGTTCAATACAGTTTTCAAGTTCCCTTACATTTCCGGGCCAGTGATACTCCATCATCATATCAATGGCAGGGGTTGAGAACCGTTTGATATCCTTATTGTTCTCCTTTGCATATTTTTCAAGAAAATGATCGGCAAGAAGGATAATATCGGTTTTGCGCATGCACAGACTCGGCATGTAAATGGGAAACACATTGAGCCTGAAGTAAAGGTCATCACGGAACTGCCCCTTTTTAACCATCTCTTCAAGGTTTGCGTTTGTTGCTGCAATGATTCTGACATCTACGCTTATTGTTTTATGACCGCCCACCCGTTCAAACTCTTTTTCCTGAAAAATTCTTAAAAGTTTCACCTGTACACTGAGGTCCATATTACCTATTTCATCAAGAAATATTGTTCCTTTGTCAGCTAATTCAAATTTTCCTTTTTTTTGGTATAAAGCTCCTGTAAAAGCGCCTTTTTCATGGCCGAACAATTCACTTTCTATTAGATTTTCTGGAAGAGCTGCACAGTTTATTTTAACAAAAGGCTGTTTATTTCTCAGGCTGTTGTAATGGATTGAATTGGCAACAAGCTCCTTGCCCGTGCCGCTTTCACCCCTGATGAGCACAGTGGCATTGCTCCTTGATACCTGGGAAATCATCTGAAACACTTCCCGCATTTTGTTGCTGTTGCCAATGATATGGGAAAAGCTGTATTTGTTCTCAAGCTCAATTTTAAGCCGGGTGTTTTCTTCTTTAAGCTTTTCCTTTTCAAGGCGCATCGCTTCAAGGTTTATAACATGCCTTGCTATCATTGTAGCCACAAGTGACATTATTTTTTCACCTTTTTTCAGGGATGCTTCTCCTTTATATGGCCTGTCTGCACTTAGAGCACCTACAACTTTGTCCCCTTTTTTTACGGGTACACATATGAATGAATATTCATGGCAGACACTGGAATCTCTTGAAGCGGTTCTGTCTAAGAAAAAAGGTTCCTCGCTGATCCTTGGTACAACAGCATGTCTGCCTGTTTGGATAACCCTGCCTGTTACACCTTCACCAAGCTGATACCTGACATGCTTTTTTGCCTTTGCTGAAATACCATGGGCAATTTCAATTCTGATCTCCTTTGTCACAGGGTCAAGTATGGTGATGGTTCCTCTTATTAAATTAAGAGACTCAGCTAAAATTGTTAAAACCCTGTACAAGGATTTTTTCATATCAAGGTGTTCGTTTAAAGCCTCATTAATTTCATAGAGAAGGGATATTTCTTCAATCGATCTATTCAAAATTTTTTATCCTTTGTTTATTTTCAACGCCTCATGGCCGTTATAAAGACAATGTGTCTTTTTTAATGATTTCATACATTGCTGTTTCTTTACTGGTTAATTTTTGCCCTAAATCATAGGTCTTGTGCAGAAAATAATGAAAAAAATCATGGCGGAGGCTGTCCCTTGCTGCAATCACAAACCAGTGATTTTTGGCCCAGCTTGTGGAAGGTTCTTTTTCATTTTCAAACAGTCCCACAAGAGCCTCTTCCCTGTCCACAACAATATCAAACGTTCTTCCGTTCAACTCTTTTTCTATTTTATCAAATCCCGGATGAATGACTAAAAGATCAAAATCAGATGAAGGAATGCCCATTGAAATATATTTTACCTGCACCTTTTTTTTGCAGGCCTTTTTCAGGTATGCATTGAGAATTTCAGCTTCAGTCGGAAACAACCTGACATAAATTTCAGATTTTGCTGCACTTATCATATCCTTTGCCTTGGATAAAATTTCATCATACCCGTAAATATTCCACACATAATCGTATTTTGTCTTTACAGTGGCCTGTTGGAATTTTTTTTCAAGCTGTGAAATTTCAGATTCAAAGCGGGCTCTGAATTTTTTAAGAACTTCTTCTTCGGGAAGAGGCGCATAAAGACCTTCGGTGACCTCAACTGCCATTCCCTTGGTTTTCAGGGAAGAAAGCACATCGTATATCCTTGCCCTTGGTATGCCCGAATGCCGGCTCAACTGCGATCCATTTACAGGGTTATTGGTCAAAAGGGCAATATATGCTTTTGTTTCATACTGTGATAATCTGAAGTTAAACAAATTACCTGTACTCATTTTTTACTCCGTTGGATTTTTATATGAAATAAAATGTAACCCATTACTTTTATTTCATTTTTTGTTGTGAG
>CAZLBE010000267.1:2357-4088 GCA_964557635.1 uncultured Desulfobacterales bacterium | reverse complement strand
TGTGTAAATCTGCGGCCAAATAATTACCGATAAAAACTTGATAATCGAGTTATAGGCTCGAATATTTACTGATGCGGCAAAGCCGCAGTTGACAACTGACAACTGACAACTGAAAACTAATAAAGGATAATTAAAGAATGAAAATTACAATCATAGGTACAGGTTATGTGGGGCTTGTCACAGGTGCCTGCTTTTCCGAAATGGGGGCAAATGTCACCTGCATTGATGTTGATGTAAACAAAATTGAAAATCTGAAAAAAGGAATTCTCCCGATTTATGAGCCTGGTCTTGAAAAAATGGTGCTTGCCAACTACCGGGACGGGCTTTTAAAATTTTCCACTTCCCTTTCAGATGCCATGAAAGACTCAAATCTTTTTTTCATTGCAGTTGGCACACCTCCCGGAGAAGACGGAGCTGCTGATCTGAAATATGTACTTGAAGTGGCCGCTGAAATAGGCAGAAACATTGAGACCTATTCTGTTATTGTTGACAAATCAACCGTCCCCGTTGGAACTGCAGACAAGGTAAGCAAAACAATAAAAGATCAGATTGCCAAAAGAGGAGTTGATATTAATTTTGACGTTGTCAGTAACCCTGAATTTCTCAAGGAAGGAGCTGCCATTGTTGATTTCATGAAGCCTGACAGGATCATTGTCGGTGCTGATACAGATCAGGCAAAAAAAATCATGCAAAGGGTTTATGCACCTTTTTCAAGGAACAGGGATAAAATAATTTTCATGAGTGTACGTGATGCAGAAATGACAAAATACACTGCAAACTCCTTTCTTGCAACAAAGATATCATTTATGAATGAAATATCAAATGTGTGTGAACGCCTTGGTGTTGATGTGGAAAATGTGAGAAAGGGAATTGGCTCTGACTCCAGGATAGGATATTCCTTTATTTATCCGGGATGCGGATATGGTGGCTCCTGTTTTCCAAAGGATGTGAAAGCACTTATCAGGACAAGCATTGAATGCGGATTCGACCCTGCACTTCTCAAAGCCGTTGAATATAGAAATGAGATGCAGAAAAAAATTATTTCGCAAAAAATATTCAATCGTTTTGGTAAAAATCTTTCAGGGCTGTGTTTTAGTGTATGGGGACTTTCATTTAAACCCGGGACAGATGACATGAGGGAAGCTCCGTCCCTGATTCTGATTAATGATCTTGTTAAAGCAGGAGCTGCTGTAAGGGCATATGATCCGGTTGCCATGAAAGAAGCAAAAAAAATTTTTCCGACTGAATGGTTTGACACAAAAAAAATTGTTCTTGTAGATCAGCAGTATGATGCACTTGAAAATGCTGATGCCATGGTGCTTTTAACTGAATGGAAGCCATTTCGACAGCCAGCGTTTTCTTCCATGAAAAAAGTGATGAAACAAAAAATTATATTTGACGGCAGGAATCAATATGATCCTGCAGAACTTGTGGAAGCAGGTTTTGAGTATTATGGTATAGGAAGATAGTTTAATAGCTTAAGTAAAGCTTAAACATATGATTTAATTATTAATATCAACATGGTATTCCTATTTTTTTTGGAGGTTGATTTTGGATTTATCAAAAACATTTGGCAAAAGGTCATTGATAATAATTTTACTTTTTATGGCTGTTTTAATGCTCTGTCTTGATATGGGACTGTATTTTGGGATTAACAGGCTTTTGCATATTCTTATCCCGAAACCCGGAGCAGGAGCAGACATTGAAACAGTTTCCGATGTTGTAAGGGTT
>CAZLBE010000267.1:0-2257 GCA_964557635.1 uncultured Desulfobacterales bacterium | reverse complement strand
CAGCGTGAAGGAAGGCTTCTTGATTTTTTTGATGAGGATCTGAATTCATACGAAGATGAACAGATAGGAGCTGCAGTAAGGAGTATTCAGGAGGATTGCAAAAAAACAATTACAAGGTATATTGCTCCAAAACCTGTTTTAGAAGACCTGGAAGGCGATGAAGTTGTTGTTGAACCGGGATTTGATCCGGATTCCATAAAACTTATCGGCAATGTAACGGGAAAGCCTCCATTTAAAGGAATTTTAAGGCACAGAGGATGGAAGGCAGGAAAAAAAGAGATTCCAAAACTTGCAGATGTGCTTGATCCGTATGTTATTGTCCCGGCAGAAGTTGAGGTGGAGTAATGGAGTTTAAAAAGAAAAGACCCCAATATATAGTTGGTATAGATCTTGGAACAACCAACACTGTTGCAGCCTATACAGAGGCGCTGCATTCAAATTATATAAAAAAGAACGACCGGTTACAAACAAAAGCTCATTCCGAAACAAATGATGAGCAGCCTGAAATAAAACTGTTTAAGATCCTACAGTTTACAGGTGCAAAAACCCTTGAAAAAAGGGATGCACTTCCATCTTTTTTATATATTCTTGAAAATGATGAATTTTTTGATACTAATTTAAAACTTCCGTGGGAAAAATCAAATACACTTGTTACCGGAGAATTTGCAAGGGAACGCGGAGTTGAACTTCCCCATAAACTTGTTTCATCATCAAAATCATGGCTTTGCAATCACAATGTTGACAGGGAATCTCCACTTCTTCCATATGGAACTTCTTCAAGCGGAGCAGAACATGAAAAATCTGAGACCAAAAAGAAAATTTCACCGGTTGAAGCTTCCTGCGCAATTTTATCCCATATAAAAAATGCATGGAATCATGAAATGGCAGAAGATGATCCTGATTTAAAGCTTGAAAATCAAGAAATTTATCTTACCGTCCCTGCATCCTTTGATGCTGTTGCACGTCAGCTTACTATAAAAGCCGCAAAAATGGCAGGACTTGAAAATCCTGTTCTCATTGAGGAACCCCAGGCTGCATTTTACTCCTGGATTAATCGATCAGGGGATAAATGGCGTAAAACAATAAAAAAAGGCGATCTTGTACTTGTATGTGACATAGGCGGCGGCACAAGTGATTTCAGCCTCATTGAGGTTAAAGAGGGCAAGGAGGGCAATCTTGAACTTGAGCGCCTTGCAGTCGGAGACCATCTCCTTGTGGGAGGGGATAATATTGATCTTGCCTTAACGTATTATATAAAAGCAGAGCTTGAAAAAAAAGGTAAAAAACTTGACTCCTGGCAGATGAGAGCCCTTGTACATTCTTCAAGAAAGGCAAAGGAAAATCTGTGTTCAGATCAGGGAAATGATAAGTATCCCGTAACAATTCTTGGAAGGGGAAGAGGCTTGATCAAGGGGACCATAAAGACAAAGCTGAAATACAATGATATTGAATCGATTCTTGTTAACGGTTTTTTCCCTGAATGCAGTATCAATGACAGACCTGCAGTATCAACTAATACCGGTATGAAGGAGTTTGGGCTTGCCTATGAATCGGATCCTGCAATAACACGCCACCTTGCAAAATTTATTTCCTCCTGCGTTGATGAAAACGGAAAAACAAGACTTCCCACAGCTGTTGTGTTCAATGGAGGTGTAATGAAATCTCCTGTTTTAAGAAAAAGGGTTATGGATATTATCCGCTCCTGGGCAGAATCTGAAACAATGCCACATGACACTGCAATGGAGATCAAGGTGGGAACCGGAGCTGATAAAATCCGTGAAACAGGTCAGATACGTGAAATAAAGGATGTGGATTTTGATTTTTCAGTGGCAAAGGGCGCTGCCTGTTACGGACTTGCTGTAAATGGAAAAGGTATCCGCATAAGGGCAGGACTTGGAAGATCTTATTACATGGCAGTTGAAACCTCAATGCCTGCTGTTCCGGGACTTGTTCCGCCAACAAGGGCTTTATGTATCGCCCCCTTTGGCATGGAGGAAGGAAGCGAAACAGAATGCAGTGACAGAGTTTTTAACCTTGTTGTGGGGTATGAGGTTAATTTTGATATTATGACCTCTTCTGTGAGAAAAGAAGATGCTCTTGGCGTTTTGATTGATAACTGGGAAGAAAAAGAAATTAACGAACTTTCATCAATTGGCACTTTGCTTGAAGGGGAATCAGGGGTTATGATTCCAGTGACTTTTAAGGTTAAACTCACTGAGACGGGAACGCTTGAATTCTGGGCACATGAAAAAGACGG
>CAZLBE010000266.1:0-4103 GCA_964557635.1 uncultured Desulfobacterales bacterium | reverse complement strand
CTAAAGCAGTGGAGAGTTTAAAAAGAGATATTCTTGACAGCCTTCCCGATGTGAATAAAGAAAAATAAACGAAAGGAGGTACTTTTATGAAAAAAATTCAAGCTATTATAAAGCCTTTTAAACTCGATGATGTAAAAGAGGCTTTAAATGAAATTGGCATTCAGGGAATGACTATAACTGAAGTAAAAGGCTATGGAAGGCAGAAAGGGCACAAGGAAATATACCGTGGCGCTGAGTATGTAGTTGATTTTGTTCCCAAGATTAAAATTGATATTATTGCCGGTAAAGACAGGGCAGATGAAATAGTTGATGCAATCTGCACTGCTGCAAATACAGGAAAGATAGGAGACGGGAAAATTTTTGTGACTCCTGTTGATCAGGTTATCAGGGTAAGAACCGGTGAAAGAGGAAAAGATGCTCTTTAGGGACGTATAGGGGCAGGGGCGTATAGGGGGGCGTATTGCAATACGCCCCATACATGAGGAGAAACCGTACTTGATTAATAGTTTCAGCTGATCAAGCCGGATTTTAATACAAGAAACATTTCAACAAAACATGAGGAAAACGAAATGACACCAAAAGAAGTTATTGCAATGGCAAAGGAAAACAAAGTAAAGGTAGTGGATTTAAGGTACATGGATTTCCCTGGTACCTGGCAGCATTTTTCAGTTCCATTAAGGGAACTTTCCGAATCTGCCTTTGAAGATGGTTTTGGATTTGACGGATCCAGCATGAGAGCATGGCAGCAGATAAACAACAGTGATATGATAGTTCTCCCTGATCCTGACACAGCAAAAATAGACCCTTTTTTTGAGGTCCCCACCCTTGTTCTTATAGGTGATATTCATGATCCTACAACGGGTAAGCCATATACAAGAGATCCAAGATATATAGCAAAAAAAGTAGAGCAATACCTTAAAAGTACAGGTCTCGGAGATACAATTTATGTGGGTCCTGAAGCTGAATTTTTTATTTTTGGGAATATCCGCTATGCGTCGGAAACAAATTCAGCTTTTTATGAAATTGATTCTCCTGAGGCGGTGTGGAATACAGGGGCGGATGAAATACCCAATTTAGGATATAAAATCCGCCATAAACAGGGCTATTTTCCTTTACCACCAAATGATAAATACCAGGATATGCGTAGTGAAATGATGCTTACCCTTGAAAATTTAGGCATTGAAATGGAATGTCAGCACCATGAGGTTGCAACGGCAGGTCAGGCTGAAATTGATTTGAGATTCAAACCCCTTCTCCAGATGGGAGATCAGCTTGCATGGTTCAAATATGTATTGAAAAACGTTGCGTCCAAATACAACCATACAGTAACCTTTATGCCGAAACCATTATTTGGAGACAATGGAACGGGTATGCACACACATTTAAGTATATGGAAAGACGGAAAACCCATGTTTGCAGGGAACAAATATGCTGGTGTATCAGATATGACCCTTTATGCAATCGGCGGAATCATAAAACACTGCAAAGCCCTGTGTGCAATAACAAACCCCACGACAAATTCATACAAACGTCTTGTCCCGGGATTTGAGGCACCTATTAACCTTGCATATTCCAGCAGGAACAGAAGCGCTTCCATCCGTATCCCAATGTATTCAGAGTCCCCTGCTGCAAAGAGAATTGAATTCAGGACACCTGATCCGTCCTGCAATGGTTACATGGCATTTGCAGCAATGACAATGGCAATGATCGACGGTATTCAAAATAAAATTGATCCCGGTGATCCACTTGATAAAAATATTTATGATCTTCCACCGGAAGAACTTGCTGAAATAGAATCCGCTCCAGGTTCCCTTGAAGAAGCTCTGGATGCTCTTGAACAGGATAATGATTTTCTGCTTAAAGGCGATGTTTTTACAAAAGATGTCATTGATAAATGGATCTCATATAAAAGAGAAAATGAGGTAATCCCGGTGAAATGCCGTCCCCATCCATATGAATTTTTTCTATACTATGATATATAACTGCAATGAGGCAGAACTGGACTCAAAAAATTTTATTTTGACAGGTTTTTTATAACGGCCATGAGGCCGATCTGGATTTGGACCAGATTTGCCTCAAAGAATCAAAGATTCTGACAAATTATGGGCCGAAGGCGCGGAGCCAATAAAAGTAATGGGTTACGTTTTATTTCATATAAAGAAATAGAGCGTAACTTACTACGACTGTTGGCTTCGCGTCTACGACCCATAATTTGTTGAGAGGCTAATTCAGGCCAATCCAGATCCGCCTCATGGCGGTTATTCAGGTTAAATCTTAAAAGCAAAAAAACAGCACTGGCATATCCCCTGGAAATGCAGGTGCTGTTATTTTTTTAAATGAAACAATATGCGTGATCTTAATGTTACAATTGTGCAGACAAAGCTCTTCTGGGAAGACATAAATGCAAACCTTGGGCATTTTGATACTGTTATAAATAAAATCAGCATAGATACAGATCTTATTATACTTCCTGAGATGTTTACAACGGGATTTACCATGAATGCTGAAAAACTCGCCCAGACCATGGACGGTGAGAGCGTGTCATGGATGAAACAAATATCCGGAAAAAAGAAAACAGATATTACCGGCAGTTTAATCATAAAAGAAGATAAAAAATTTTTTAACCGTCTTGTATGGGTAAAACCAACGGGAGAATTGTTTTTTTACGACAAAAAACATCTGTTCAGGTTCAGCAGTGAGGAAAAGACTTTCACTCCCGGATCAAAAAGAATTATTGTAAATCTCAAGGGCTGGAAAATATGCCCCTTTGTGTGCTATGACCTGCGTTTTCCCTTGTGGACACGAAATTATCATAAAACATACGATATTGCCATATTTGTAGCAAACTGGCCTGAGATGCGATCTTTGCACTGGAAAACCCTGCTTGCGGCAAGGGCAATAGAAAATCAGGCGTATACAATAGGCGTTAACCGGGTGGGTCGGGATGGAAACAACCTTGACTACAGCGGAGATTCTTCAATTATTGATCCAAAGGGAAATATAATTTTTCAAAAATCATCTGTAAGCTGCGTGCACACGGAAACAATACCATTTAATCCTTTGCAGGAGTATAGAGATAAATTTCCAGCCTGGATGGATGCTGATGATTTCATTATCCCCTGACCCGGACAATCCAGAACCCAAAAATTATTTTTTAAAATTATTCTTCTTTTTCCGGAAAAATCCTTGAAGCAAGTTCAATATCCTCGGGGCAGAAAACAAAAAGACATTTTGCATCCCCTGAAGAAACCGAGCCGTAAACATAGTTTATATTAATTCCCTGTTTCCCGAATTCCCTTGTAATTTCAGATAATCTCCCCGGGACATTTTCTATGTCAATTGCAATAACTTCCTTTGTGTCAAAGAGATATTTATTGGCTTTCAGGATTTCTATCGCCTTTTCAGGTCGATTCACCAGCATGCGTATAAGGGCAAATTCAGCAGAATCCCTTCTTATGGAGTTGTAATTAGCCGATGAGGCTATCCTTTTAAGGGATTTTCCCCTTGCTTCAAATAAATTACGTACATAGGCTGATGCATCCTGGATGGTTATGGCATCAATATTTATTTCAGATTCTCCAAGAAGAGACGTTAAATTCCCAAGTTCACCAGGAACGTTTTTAAGAAAAAGCTCTATTTCAATTCTAATCATACAGTCCCCCTTATTATTTTTTTATATGAAATAAAACGTAATCCATTACGTTTTATTTCATAATTCGTTGTGAGGCAATCTGGGCCAATCAAGATCCGCCTCATGGCGGTTATAAGAAACTCCCGCTAAGTACCTTTGATCAAAAGAGTTTCATTTTTTGTCAGAATTTTCGATTCTTTGAGGCCATTTTAGAGTCTTCAGAACGACCTCATGGCCGTTTTATATGAAAATGCTGTTCAAAGTGTCGACAGCATAGCCCCCTGTGGATGATAGATCCAGCCCATCAGGACACAAAGGCGATCAGGTATTTTGCCCTGTCGGGCGTTAAGAAGCGCAGGCTGTTTGAGGACATACTTGACCGCAGTTCCTGCGCTTTAGACCGGCAGGGCAAAAATACCCGCCGACTGTCCCAGACTGGTTCTATCACCCACAGGGGGCGGCATTATGTTAT
>CAZLBE010000265.1:0-4115 GCA_964557635.1 uncultured Desulfobacterales bacterium | reverse complement strand
TGGATACTGCTCTTTGCGGCGATAATGAGAGCGAGTTTGCAAAAAATATTGATGCCAAGGCTGAAGTCATACAAAAAATGGCTGATGAGAAAATAGAGGAAGCCATTAAGCAGGCTGAAGAGAATATGGAAAACATTGATATTCCGGATGAAGCCTGGGAGCATATTTCAGATGATGCAAAAGAGCATATGCCGGGCAAAGAGGGTAAACTTGATATAAGAAAAATAATGAGTCAAAAATCAGATGCTATACCTGATCCTGATGTGGAAAAATTTAAGAACAAGCTTGAAACCATTCTGCCTGGTATTACTGCGGGAGATCCAAAAAAGCTTGATATGAAAGACTTTTCCTTTAACAAAGTTGATGATATATTTGATGCTGTTGATGAGTTTACTGAAAAAAAAAATAAAGATGCAAAAGATATTGCTAAAAAAGAGATTGAAAAAGCAAAAGATCAGGTAAAAGGCCAGATCAAAAGCATTGACGAGCAGATTGGAAAGGCAAAGGCAGCAAGTCCTTTCGGGAGTTCAGGGGCATCAGACGAGATAAAAGCCCTTGAAGATTCAAAAATGAAGATTAATGAGAGCCTTAAAGCCTTTGATGATATTGATCTTGACGGAACTTCAAAAGCAAAAGTTCCTCTGCCCCGCATTGATATAGAAAAAATCAGAGAACAGACAGATCAGATCACTCCTCAAATGATGGAAGCAATGCAGCATGTTCAATCCATGAAGGCCATGGGGATTGAAGATGAAAACACAAAAGATCTGGAAAAACAGATTCAGGATATGATGGAAATCAGCACAAAGCAGATTGAACAGGGATTAAAGGAAGCTGAAACAAGCTTTAAAGAAAGCTATATCATGGCAGCCCATTTTATGGGTGAGGGGCTTTCTCCGCATAAGAAATCCTTAGATGAGGTAAAGAAATCTTTTCTTGAAGCTGTGGCAAATAAAGAAGATGTATCAGGAAAAGATTTTTCCTGTATTGACCTTTCCGGGGAAAATCTTGACGGAATTGATTTAAGCGGTGCATTTCTTGAGCAGGTGAATTTTAAGGGTGCAAGCCTTAAAGGTGCAGATTTTTTCCAAGCTATCCTGGCAAGGGCAAATTTTGACGACGCTGATCTCACAGAAGCAAATTTCAATGAAGCCAATGTGGGGGCTGTCCATGCGCATAATGCTAACTTTACAAAAGCAAAACTTAAATCCGCAAAATTGTCCAAAGGCGATTTCACGCGAGCCAATTTTTCAAAAGCTGATCTTGAAGATATTGAAGCCCTTGAGATAGTTATTGATGAAGCAGATTTTACTCAGGCCCATATGCCCAAGGTAAATTTTTTAGAGATAAAAATTTCAGGGGCAAAATTTATAAAAGCCGACATAAGCACTTCGGCATTTATAAAATGCAGCATTGAAAATACGGATTTTACCGGGGCTGTTATGAACAGATGTGCTTTTGTTGATACGAATTTAAGCTCTGTATGTTTTGACAGTGCTGACCTTTCCAATGCCTGCTTTGTTGCAACAAAACCTGAAAAATCAACCATGAAAAATCTTACGTTCCGGGGTGCCTGTCTTAAGCAGGCCAATTTCCAGAATATGGATATGAAAAAAACAATACTTTCAGATGCCAACCTTGAAAATGCATTTTTTGGAGGTACAGATCTTTTCGGAGCTGATCTTTCCAGGGCATATGCAAAAAATGCCCAGTTCAGAAAAGCAAAGCTTACAAAAGCAAAACTCGATGATATAAATCTTATGGAAGCCTCCCTTGCCAAGGCACATCTTACAGGGGCATCATTTAAAAGAGCAAACCTTTATCAGGCGGATTTTTTAAGATCTACCATTACAGACACTGATTTCAGTGGGAGTAATCTTGATTATACCCTTATAGAACACTGGAGACCAAAATGACAGGTGATGAACTTTCCGGAAAGGTTAAAAAGGAAGGTGATTTTTTTTCAGGGGAAGACTTCTCAGGCATGGATTGTAGAAATATTGATCTCTCAGGAGGTATTTTCAATGATATCTGCTTTGATGGTTGTGATTTTTCAGATGCTAAGCTCAGTGAAGCAACTTTTAATGAGTGCTCAATGAAAAATGCCGTTTTTTTTAAAACAGATGTAAAAGAGGCAAATTTTGTAAAGTGCAATCTTGAAAATGCTGATTTTAATGGTATGGATACTGAGTTTGTAAAATTTATAGAATGTGAAATGGTTCGGGTAGATTTTTCAAATTCAAGGCTTAAAAGCATATGCATTTTCACAGATGTAAACTTAAATGGTGCTGTTTTTGTAAATTCCAATCTTGATACTGCAGTTTTTAATTCATGTAAAATGCAAAATACAAATTTTTCCCAGGCAAATATTTACAAAACAACATTTTTTAAATGCGAATTTGAAAACAATATTTTTGCAGGTGCTGCTGTTTCTCTTTCTCTTTTCCATGGTGCTGTTTTAAATGAAACTGATTTCAGCAATATGGATTTAACTCAGGTTCAATTCCATGAAAGCACTCTGAATGGATGTAATTTTACAAATGCAAAACTTAAACAGGGAGGATTTATGTGGGCGGCACTTCAAGACTCAAAATTTGATAATGCCTATCTTGAACTATCTAATTTTTATGAAGCAGATCTTAAAAAATCAAGTTTTATAAAAGCAGACATGAAGCTGGCAAGCCTGCAGAACGCAAAGCTTGCAGGAACAAATTTCACTGACGCTAACCTTTACCAGGCTCAGATGGAAGGAGTATCGGCAGAAGATTCCATTTTTAAAAATGCCGATCTTACCTATGCCGACCTTTCCCATGCAAATTTAATGTCATCGGATTTTTCCAATGCCACAATGTTCATGGCAAATTTACATGAAATAAATCAAGAAAATATAAAATGGACAGGATCAACAAAATCACTTGCAAGAGGTACGCATGCAAAACGTTTAAAAGCAGAACAATGGGGGAAAAAATGAGTAATCTTAAAAATAAAACTATTCCTTTGCCATTACCTTTACCATTACCGGAAGCTGAATCTGCCATTAAAGATGGCATAGTTATAGCTGTCTCATTAAATGCAGCAATTGTTTGTATCTCAGGGAAAAAAATAAAAGCAAAAAAAGCGTTCTCCTGTGTTATAGATCCGGAACCTGATGACAGAGTCATCTGCTGCAGAAACCGGGATGGTCAATTTTATATCCTCGGTATCATGGAACGGGAAAAAAATGAAAAAATGAAATTTTCCTTTCCATCGGATGCAATATTTGAATCCCGGGAGGGAAGTATCAATATTATTGCGAAAGATAATCTTGCAATGGCATCTGACAAAATGAATTTTTTTTCAGGAAAAGAGCTGCATAAAAGTGATGAAGCGACAATTTCTTTTAAGGAGCTTACAGCATCGGGAAATACCTTGATGGCAAATTACAAAACTGTTAATTGGATAAGCAGGCTGATTAATGTCATGGCAAACCAGGTTATTAATAAATTTAAAGCTTATGTCAGGCATACAGAGGATAATGACCAGGTAAAAGCAGGCCAGGCCACAAGAAATGTAAAAGGGCTGTATTCAATGGATTCAAAATATACAATCATGGTCAGCAAGGAAAGTACAAAAATAGATGGTGAGAAAATTCTAATGGGATAATAAAGGAACTTTTTATGTTTGCAAACTGTTCAATGCCGGGAATGGATTTTGGGATGCCTGATGTATGTTTAACACCGGCAGCCCCAGCACCTGTACCTGTTCCATATCCAAATATCGGGATGAAGGCCATGGCACTTCCTCCAACAACGTCAATGAAACATTTAATCATGTTTATGCCGTCTCATAATATAGGAACGACAATTCCCACGAGTATGGGAGATAATGCCGGTGTTTTAATGGGTGTTGCATCCGGCTTAGTGATGGGTCCTGTGAAAAATACAAAATGCAGCACCAAAGTTATCACCGGTGGAACACCTGCCACACGAATGCTGGATACCACAATGCAGAATTCAACCAATGTCCCTTCTGGCATGACTCTGGTGCCGGGGCAGTTTAAAGTATTGTATTTATCCTGATCTTTTATATGAAATAAAATGTAACCCATTACTTTTATTTCATAATTTGTTGTGAGG
>CAZLBE010000264.1:0-4115 GCA_964557635.1 uncultured Desulfobacterales bacterium | reverse complement strand
TGTTTTTAACAAGACTGACCAGTGAGTCGGTCTGTAAATCATCTATTTTACAATATTGCGCTTCCATTGCATCTGCTAATTGTCTGGCAAGACCAAACTGAACAACGCCTTTAGTTTCAGTATCAACAACAATATATTTAATTCTGGTATCCAGCCCCATTTTTTTTGCAAAACCCATTGCTTCCATAACAGGTTTTTTTACTCCCATGGCAACATTTGATTTCCCATCGGTAATTATAATGAGAATTGGACGTGTTGACGGATCCCTTATCAGCATGTTTTCAATCATTTGATAGGCTCTATCCAGGCCGTGGGATAAAGGTGTCCTGCCCCCCACAGGCATTTGTGCAAGAAAATGTGCAGCAAGTTCGATGGAGGAAGTAGGGGGCAGGTTAATATAAGCTTTGGTTTTTCTGAAAGATATCATGGCAACACGATCCCGTTTCTGGTAGGCATCAAGAAGCAAAGAAAGTATTGCACCTTTGGATGCAGACATACGGCTATTTGCTCCCATGGAGCCTGAAGCATCCACTAAAAAAACAAGAAAATTTCCAAGCCGTTTTTCCCGAATTTTTTCCCTGATATCCTGGGGTTTAAGACAGATCAATAATCCTTTTTCGTTTTTTCTCTCTAATTGAAAAGGTGCTGCTGCCCTGAGAGTTGCATCAAAGGCGATATCATTATTTTGTCTTTGCATACTTGAGTTGACATATCTTCCCTGTTTCGAAGATACCCTGGTCCTGGAACGTCTGCCGGAACCGCGGCGCGTTTTTCTGTCCTTTGCAGTGGTAATTTTTTTAACCTTAAATGTAGCACCGATTTCAAAAATCTTTTCCATTGTATCTTCATCAGGATCAATTTGGGAAAGCTCTTTTTCATTATCTGACTGATCATTATTTTCTTCTCTGTTATTCTGATCCTGTTCTTTTTGCTGGTCTTCATCAATATCCTGATTCTCTTGATCTTCTTGATCTTCTTGATCTTCTTGATTCTCCTGATTTTCCTGATTTTCCTGATCTTGTTGGTTTTCTTGTTTCTGTTGATTTTCCTGATTATCTTTATTGTCCTGATTGTCCTTATCCTGTTCCGGGGGCTGTGGTGGAGGTGGCGGTGCAGGGTCACATTCCTGTTTCCTATGGAGCAAAGCAAATTTTGCCACCATGCCTATATCATCTATTTCAACTTCATCTCTTCCAAAAAAAGCAGCATGGGCTCTGGCTGCCAGCTCAATCACAAGATCTGCCCTGTGTCCTGCCACATGATTATTAATACATAATTCTGCAATAAATTTGCGTTGAGAAGGGCTTAAATGAACATTGGGTAAATATTTTCTCGCCTTTAATATTCTTTGACGAAGTTTTTTTGTCTCCCGTTCCCATTTTTTTATAAAACCTGACGGATCATTATCAAATAGTTCCCTTTGTTCCATCAAATTAATTCTTTGCTCCGGATCTTTTTCAGAACTTACTTCAACACATAATCCAAATCTATCTAAAAGCTGAGGACGAAGATCACCCTCTTCCGGATTCATGGTACCAATAAGAATGAATCTTGCTTTCCTGCAAAATGAAAGTCCTTCACGCTCCACACGATTTTCACCCGAGGCTGCCGTATCAAGGACAATATCAACTATATGATCATCCAGTAAATTTATCTCGTCAACATAAAGTATCCCTTTATCAGCCTCGGATAAAAGTCCTGGCAACAGAATTTTCTTTCCCTGCTTTACCGCCTCATTAAAATCCATCCCCCCAATAACTCTGTCTTCTGTGGCATTAAGAGGCAAAGTAACAACCTTTGTACCCGGCAATAGATCTGAAAGCCCCCGCACAATCGTAGATTTTGCAGTACCCTTTTCTCCCCTGATAAGCACGCCGCCGATACCCGGATGTATGGCGTTTAACACAAGACATAATTTTAAATCTTCCTGACCTGTAATTGCTGAAAAAGGAAATATCATTTTTTGTTCCTCAATTATTAATTATCTTATTAAGATAGTTTAATACTCTAAAACTAACTATGCCCGCAACCCATGTGCCTGTCTCAATTTCTTGTTTTTTATTACAGAAATTCAGCGGTTATATTGTTTCTTTTCATAAAGGATGTCAGCCTTGATTTTAAGCAACATCGGATCTTTTTTAAGTTTCAACCCTTTATCAATCCATCTTAAGGCATTATCATTCTGAAAGCCCTGAATATATGCATTGGAAATGCTTTTAATTTTAGAATAAATATGATCTGTTTGATTTTTCTTTTTAGAGTAGTTGACAAGTTCTTTGTTCAGCCATTTTTGATAAAATTCAGCAGCTTTTAAAGGAATATCGCAGGCCAGATAAAGATCTGCCATTAAAGATGTTTCCTGTTGAGATAAAGGTTTTAAAAAGCTATAGATTATTAAAGACTCAAGCCCTTTATCATAATTATCCCCGTTTAAATATATATGTGTCAGACTTTTCCACCATTTTGGTTCCAAAGGATCGGTTCGGGTTAGAAAATTTGCAAACTTAAGAGCTTTTTCCGGCATATTTAGTGACATATATTGATACAAAAGAATTTCCTGCCATCTTTTCTTTTTTTTGCCTTTAAAATTTTCAGCTAAGTCTTCAATCCATGGCAGAGCCTGTTTATATCTGTTAAGGGAAAAAAGGATATTAACAAAGGTTTCTTTCCATTCAAGCTTAATTTTATCAGGATGGGTTTTTAAAAGTTTATTAAAAATTTCTAATGCTTTTTTATAATTTTTATTAAGAAAATAACAGGTTGATGCATAATAAAGAGCATCAGGCTTTTTGTCTTTATTTGTTTCATAGGCTTTTATAAATGCTTTTCCTGCCCTATCCATTTGTTCCAAATCATATCTGCATTTGGCAAGGTTGGTCCAGGCCGATGAAAAATCGGGGTTTTTCATGACTGTATTTTCATAGGATAAAGCTGCTTTTCTTACATATTGATCCTTTAATGTTCCTTTACCTGATTTATCTGCCTTATTCTGATCAAGCATTAAAAAACAATTTCCCAGAAGGAAATCAACATAATAAGTATTTTTTGCCTTATTTTCTTTAGAGAATTTCTCAAGTAAAAAAATTGCCTTATTAATCTTATTGTGCTGAATTAAAAAAATAGCTTTATTGACTAAAAGCCCTGCTTTAACAGGAATTTTGTCTGCTGCCATAATGTAAACAGGCAAAAGACAAACCAATCCTGATATGAAAATAATTTTCATTATATTTCTTAAAAAAACAAATCCCATTATTGCTCCAGTTTAAACCTGATAGTTGTCTCAGCCATTGTTGCAACAGGTACTCCATCCACAGTACCTGGTTTGAATTTCCATCTGGAAACACAATTTATAACATTTTTATCAAAAACCTTATGGGGATGCGAGTCTATGATCTCAGGTTTTTCAACAAAGCCCTGTGTATTAACAATAAATTTTATCTTCACCCATCCTTCAATACCTCTTCTTGCTGCCCTCAAAGGATATATCGGGGGTATTTTTGCCAGAGCAATAAGGGAAGAATCCAGATCCTTTTCAAAAAAAAGTCCTGTCTGCCCTTTAAGATCAAAATTTTCCATGGGCGGCATTTTTAAATCATTTATTGCCGATGGCAATTCAGCATTTAGTTCAAAGGGCAATCTTGGTTTGAATTTCACCGGTTTTTGTTTATAAAGTTTAACTTTGGTTTGAATACGCTTTTGTTTTTGCTTTGGTGTTTCAGGCTCTTTTTTCCTATGTTCTTTTTTTCTCACATCAGAATCAGGGTGTTTAATGCGCACAACCTGTATTGTCCTGATATTTTCCATATCTTTAAATTTATCCGGCATTTTTTGTATCATTCCCGGCATAATACCGAATAAAAACAGGTTCAATACCGCAGCGCATATGATGGCAAGTATCCATACTGCAAAATTATATATTGTTTGAGTTTTAATCATATATTCCGAATTTAAAATAAATATTTAATTTTTACCGGGAAGCTTTGCAGCAATGGAAACATTTTTAGCACCTGCAAGTTTGCAGGCATCCAATACTCTTATCACAATACCTGTAAGACTTTCCTTATCAGCCACAATTATCACACTTCCTTCGGGATTTTCCGCAAGAGCCCGTTCTA
>CAZLBE010000263.1:0-4119 GCA_964557635.1 uncultured Desulfobacterales bacterium | reverse complement strand
ACGTCTGCCTGCCCGCCGCCTTGCATCTGCAGCACCCTGTAAACGCTTACTATTCACTAATTGACTATGAAAGGTTACGCTATTCTTGTCTTTTTCATAGGAAAAACTTACATCTTTAAACACAATGTCACCATTTACATTTAAAGGAACAATTGGATTTTCAGCATTTTTAACATCAGGTACAGCATCTAAAAGATTATTAATCCTGTTTAATGAAGCCATGCCCCTTTGAAAGAGATTGGTCATCCATCCAATGGCAATAACAGGCCATGCAAGTATTCCAAGATACTGGAGAAATGCAACAAGTTCACCCGGAGTAATCCTGCTTTTAATAACAAGCAAACCACCGTAAAAAATGATGATCAAAGTAGAGATATTAAAAAACAGGCCGAGAAGGGGTTTTAACAGGGCTGTAACAAAAGCACGCTTAAGATTTTTTCTAAAATAGTCCTTTGATGCGGTTTCAACCTTCTTTCCAATGAAAGATTCAAAATTAAACACCTTGATTATACGGATACCGAAAAAACTCTCCCTGACAAGCTCAGTTAATTGTGAATAGGATTCCTGGGCAGTCTGATGGTATGCATGCATTTTCTTTCCTAAAATTCTTGTTACAATGATGAGAAAAGGCATGGGGATCATTGCAAGCAGGGTAAGACGGGGAGAAGTAAATATCATGATGGCAAGTGCTGAACTGCCAAGAAGGATTGTATCCACCATGGCAATTAAGCCAAACCCGAATGCCATGCGGACATGATTGATATCACTTATGGCATGTGCCATGATATCCCCGGTTTTAACCCTGTCATAGTATGCCATGTCAAGGGTTAAGATATGCCGGAAAAGGTCGTTGCGTATTCCTTTTTCAACATGTCTTGCACTGCCCATGAGCAGGTTGCGCCATCCATAACGCAGAACAGCCATGGCAAGTCCTGCAATGATAATAATACTGCACTGGACAATCAGGGTAGTTTTGTCAAATGATGCGGATTTCAATGTATCAATGGCACGTCTGATGATCTGGGGGATGACAAGCTGTGCTGCATCTACAATGATCATGCATAAAACACCCAAAAGGATTTTACGCAGGTTTTCTCTAATATATGGATAAATAAGTTTCAATGATTATCAATTCTTTTAATTTTTCAGCCTTGAGCATATTGTAAAATTTTTGCATTATCAGGTTTAATGTATCCATGTAACTCGATTATCAAGTTTTTTAATTGAAAATTTTGCAAAACATAAGGTCAGGCTTTTCTTATTAAATCGTTCCTGTGGGCTTTTTATAAGAAATAGAATGCAAATTAACGGCATTCTATTTCTATATTTGTTGAGAGACGTCTGGGCCAAATCCAGATCGGCCTCATGGCCGTTATAATCAAACCCCTTGTAATTGATAAAAATAGTCATTGAATCATTGTTTGCCATGTCAGGATCAACATTGATCTCATAATCGGTTTTAATGGAACGTACCCTTTTGCAGAAGAAATTTTAAAGCGGTCTGACGTTGTGTGACATCCTGATTTTTTACAGCCATGGCAAGGGCTTTTCGTGTACCGGTAAAAACTGCTAATTTTTTTGCCCTTGTGATGCCTGTGTAGATAAGATTGCGGAACAGCATTTTAAAATGCTGGGTAAGAACGGGAATGATGACAATTTCAAACTCACTTCCCTGGGATTTATGTATTGTAACTGCATAGGCGAGATCAAGTTCCATTATATCTTCCCTTTTGTAGTGTACTTTTCTGTTATCAGGGAAAAATGACACAACACAGGTAAGATCAAGATTATTTATCTGTTCAATCACTCCTATATCTCCGTTAAATACCCCAAGATCATAATTATTTCTCTTATGTATAACCCGATCCCCTGTCCGGAAAATTTTTTCCCCGACCTTTAACTGCGCCCTGCCCTCAATATATGGATTTGAAGATTCCTGAATAATTTTGTTCAAATTTATCGTTCCAAGGCTTCCCCTTGTCATTGGCGAAAGTATCTGTATCTCACATTGTTTTCCGTAATACTTTGGGATCCAGTGAAGATACAGGTTTTTAACACAGTCACAGGCAGAATACCCATAGTGAAGAGACGACCATGGATGAACCTTTTTTACAACTGCCATAAGTTCTTCAACTCTTGTTCCGGCTTTAACGAGATTTTCGATATTTACATGTTGAAATTTTTTCGGAATATTTATTTCCTTTTCATAGGGAATAAGTTTTTTATCTGTTTCAAATTCATAGGGTTCTGTGCTGTCCTGCAATCTATTTTCAGGATCAGATGAACTGTTATTTATAGAAAAATTTTTACAGGACAAAGCATCAGTCTCATGCTTTGCTAAGGCTTTTATTTTTCTTATAAAACGGATCTCTTCCTTTGTTGCTTCATCCGAATCAATAAAAATACAGTCAGTTTTATCCTGCCATAATTTTGGATTTTTAAAGGGAGACGGTATCCAGGGCAGTTTTCCATTATTGATCTGGTGGGCATATTTTATTATCATGGATTCTTCTGCCTGGCGAAAAATTTTTGTCAGGGTGAAACAGGGTATAACGCCCGATGACATAAGATCCTTTAAAACATCTCCTGCACCAACGGATGGAAGCTGATCAGGATCACCGGTGAACAGGACCTGACAGTTTACCGGTACGGCTTTTAAAAGAGATGCCGTAATGTTGATATCTAACATGGAACATTCGTCAACAATTAAAAAATCAAGTTCCAGCGGAGTTTCTTCATTTTTTTTAAATTTACCACCCTGCCATTTTAGCAGGCGGTGAATTGTTTTTGCTTTTCTTCCTATTACATCTGTCATGCGCTGGGATGCACGTCCGGTCGGGGCTGCAAGCATTATTTTCAGCCTCATTGCCTCAAGCAGTTTTACAAGAACCCTTATTGCTGTGGTTTTACCGCATCCCGGCCCGCCTGTAAGTATTGAAAATTTTGCACAAACGATATTTTTTACTGCCCGTTCCTGTTCTTTGCTCAACGAAATGCCGCTTGATTTTGAATACTTTGCAAGCCATGCTTCAACCCTTTTTTTATCAACTGCAGGAGGAATTCCCATTCCAAGGATTTTTTTTGCAACGTACAGTTCATCAAAGTACAATGTTTTTGAATAATAGCATTGTTCTGCAACGCCATCTCTATTTTCAAGCCTTCTTTTCATGATAAGGCTTTCTTTTTCCATGGATTCAATTAATTTAAGAAGATTTTTTTCAACTTTCAGGTTCAGTAATTGCTCCACCTGATCATTGATCTGTGAAAAAGTAAGATAGCAGTGGCCGAAATTACGGCTTGCCGCAAGAACATGGTTAACTGCCGCCATTATTCTTTCAGGACTGTCAGGTGCAAGACCAATGCTTAAGGCTATTTTGTCCGCTGAAAAAAAACCGATGCCGTAAAAATCAACAGCCAGCCTGTAAGGATTTTCCCTGACATATTCTATGGCATTATCCCCGTATTCTTTGTATATTTTTACGGCAAAAAGGGTGCTGATACCATGGGACTGAAGAAACATCATCACATTGCGGATCGCCCTGTGTTCAGTCCAGGCAGAGCTTATCATTTCAAGTTTTTTCTGTGCAATGCCCGGGACTTCAACAAGTCTTGATATATCTTTTTCAAAAATATCAAGCGTCTGATCTTTAAAATAATGTACGATTTTTTTTGCGGTTTTAGGGCCTACACCCTTTATAAGACCTGAACCAAGGTATTTTTCAAGGGCTGCCGTTGATGCGGGTTTTTTTTCTTCGGCCTTAGCTGCAATAAACTGGCGCCCATATTTTGGATGAACAGTCCATGAGCCCTTAAACTCCATGGTGGCACCGGCAAACACCTTTATCTGGTGAACAATGACTGTATCCTGCCCGTGAGGGTTGTTAAAGGGAGTAACACGCAGAATAGACCATCCATTATCGGGATTATGAAATGTAACACGATCCACAATCCCTTTGATGGTTTCCTGAATGATTCCCTGACGGTTTTGGTTTATGCCTGCACCTTTCATGTGTTGTTTTTTTTATTTTATAAGAAATAGAATGCAAACCAGCAGCATTCTATTTCTATATTTGTTGAGAGGCGACTGGGCAAATCCAGCTCCGCCTCATGGCGGTTATA
>CAZLBE010000262.1:0-4121 GCA_964557635.1 uncultured Desulfobacterales bacterium | reverse complement strand
ATTTTTTGTTGTGAGGCAAATCTGGGCCAATCCAGATCGGCCTCATGGCCGTTATAAAAAAATATAATGGAAATCAAATGAATTTTATAAATAAAAATACTGCGGAAAAGAATAATATAATAAGAATCAATCAATATGATAAAAGAGACAACGCCCCGTCAATAAGAGAAGCATACCAGGCAAGAGAGGAGGGCTTTCTTTCCAGATTTGCCTGTCCAAGCGCAAAGACAAAAGGGCGCAAAAAAAAAGAATCCGCCTGCAGTATGAGAACCCCTTTTCAGATTGACAGGGACAGGATAGTTTATTCCAATGCATTCAGAAGGCTGAAATACAAAACCCAGGTTTTTCTGTCTCCCCTTGGTGATCACTACAGGACAAGGCTGACACACACCCTTGAAGTTTCTGAAATTGCAAGAAACATTGCAAGGGCAATGAGGCTGAACGAAGATCTTGCAGAAGCTGTTGCCCTAGGCCATGACCTCGGCCATACTCCATTTGGCCATGGTGGAGAAACAGCACTGCAGGAAATATATTCTCCAAAATTTTCCCATGCGGAACAGAGTTTAAGGGTGGTTGAAGTTCTGGAAAATAAAGGAAAAGGATTAAATCTTACAGAAGAAGTGAGAGATGGTATTCTTAAGCATTCAAAGGGTTTCGGAAATATAATGCCATCTGTTCCGGGGGAGACAGCATCGACCATTGAAGGAAAAATTGTAAGAATTGCTGACATAATTGCCTATCTTAATCATGACCTTGATGATGCCATCAGAAGCGGTGTAATTAAAGTTGATGATATCCCTGCAGTATGCGTTAAAGAGATAGGCAGAACACATTCTGAAAGGGCAAGAACAATGATTCAGGAAGTTGTTTACACCAGCGTTGTAGAAAACGGTAAATTAGAGTTGAACATGGGAGATAAAATGTTTTCCGCAATGACTGTCTTGAGGCAGTTCCTCTATAAAAATGTTTACAGATCTCCTTCGGTACACAGTGAATTTATCAAGGCAAAAAAAATATTAACCGAACTTTACCATTATCTCCTCACTAACACCAATCAGCTGCAGAAGGAACTTGAAAAAATGGAAATGGCACCATGGGATCCCTGTAAAAATTCTTTGGAAAGAGCAGTATGCGACCTTATTGCCAGCATGACAGACAGATATGCCATGGAAATGTATTCAAGGGTATTTCTGCCCATCCCCAATGTTTAGTGCCTTACCCCTGAATTTCTGTAATAACCGCCATGAGGCGGATCTGGATTCAGGTCCAGACCCGTCTCACAACAAATTATGGGCCAAAGGCGCGTAGCCAATAAAAGTATAATCTCTATGAAAAACAGCATTGTTCACAGCTTCCCTTTGAAAAACTTAAACAAAAAGAAAGAAAAGCAAGGCAAAAAATCATTTGAAAAGGTAGCCTGCACATTTATCGATTACCTCGTGGAAAATGACCAGTATTTCAGAATGATGACTCATTTTATGCTGGATGGAGATCTAAGCCCGGTTTCCATTGAAAAACTCAACAAAATGGAACGTGCCCTGCTGGATCGGTTTGATAACATGTTTAAAAAGCAAATTGTAGCATTATTTTCTCAGATGTTCATTGATCAATGTACCCGTAAAACAGGTTAATTTCTCAGTATGGCCCCATGACAGCAAGTGTAATTAAGCTCACTCCGAATTGATCCACCTGTAAATCGGTAATTAATGTGCTTTATATACTCATCATCACAACTAAAGCGAGCTATGCCCAACCCATGTGCCTGACTCAATTTCTTGTTTTTTATTACAGGAATTCAGGGGTAAGGCACTAAAAACCAGTAAACAGGCGCAAAATATTTTTCGCGTTCACGTTGCATTCATAATGACAATGTTATAAAATCAAAATTTTTGTTCATGACATAGCATATCGGTTTATGAGGCATGATTGATGAAATACAGGGATGTTGCAACTCAACCTGGAATTGAGTTTTATAAGAAATAAAACGTAAATTTATTACATCTATTTCATCTTTTGTTGAGAGGCGGCTGGGCCAATCCGGATCCGCCTCATGGCGGTTATTGATCAGATAAAAGCAAAGCGGAATAATAATAAAGAAGAATGCACATATTTCATATTAATGAACTGCTGAAATTCATCACCTGCCATACAGATCTGGCCTATATCGTGATCCTGCTGGTTTCCTTTTCAGAGTCCCTTGCCGTAGTCGGGTTAATTGTTCCCGGAACATTGATCATGTTCGGGATAGGAGCAATCGTGTCCACAGGCAGCCTGGACCTGACAGCTGTATTGGCTCTTGCCTCAATTGGGGCCGTTGCAGGAGATGGTATCAGTTACTGGCTGGGGCATCATTATAAAAATCATCTTCAACAGATATGGCCGTTTTCACGGCATCCGGGCCTGCTTAAAAAAGGAATTGCTTTTTTCAAATCCCATGGCGGAAAAAGTGTGCTTTTCGGCCGTTTTGTGGGACCTGTACGCCCGGTTATTCCAGTTGTTGCAGGAATGATGGGTATGAAACCCCTGCATTT
Organism: uncultured Desulfobacterales bacterium; assembly: GCA_964557635.1. GTDB lineage: Bacteria > Desulfobacterota > Desulfobacteria > Desulfobacterales > Desulfobacteraceae > WGCX01. The sequence continues at coordinate 1,590 of CAZLBE010000262.1, read as the reverse complement.
TTCCGTGGTAAACGTGCTTTCGGCCATTGGCTGGGCTTTATTTTTTATTTTACCGGGATTTTTTCTTGGAAATTCCCTTGCAGTAGCAGGAGCAGTCAGTGCACGCCTTGCCATTTTAGGGTTTATTCTGTTTTGCGCCATATGGCTTTTTCTGTGGCTTGGCAGGAAACTTGCCTGGGAGGTGAGCAGAAAAGGGGCGGATTTTTTTGCTTCATTCATGGATTGGCTTGCATCTGATGAAGCTGTGCACAGCACGTTAATTCCTGTAAAAAGATTTTTTTCCTATCTTTTTCTCCGCCGGCAGGGTGAGGAATTATTCACGGGGTTTCTTATAATATTGTTTTTCCTGACCTGCTGGGGATTTTTAGGGGTTTTACAGGATGTCATCAATCAAGATCCTCTGGTGCTGGCCGATCATGCAGTGTATAATTTTTTCCAGTCCCTTCGGACCCCGTGGGCAGATCATTTTTTTGTTTTCATAACAAAATTCGGAGATTTTTTTGTTAATATCTGCCTTTTTTGTGCTGTTTTGATTGTGCTTGCCGCAAAACGCTGCTTTCGTACCGCTGTTTTCTGGACTTTAACCGCAGCGGGCGGTTTTGCAGGTGTACAGCTTCTAAAATACCTGATCAGGTTATCCCGGCCCGTGGCGGTTTATAATGGGGTTTCAGCCTTTGGATTTCCAAGCTGTCATACAACCATGGGCGTGATTTTGTACGGATTTATTGTGCTCATGCTGACAAGAGATATGAAGGCCGCCATACGCTGGAAATCCTTTGCCACCATTCTTTTAATTTCCTTTGCCATATCAGTTTCCAGGCTTTATCTTGGTGTAAGCTGGCTTTCCGATGTTCTCGGAGGATTTTTCATTGGAACGGGCCTGGTGGTTCTTGCAGGAATTGCGTGGTTTGAGAATCCCGCTGAAAAAATACCTGAAGTTCTGCTTCCAATTGTGGTTGTGCTTGTTGTCGTTGTTGCAGGAGGATGGCATGCAACAGAGCATCATGAAAAAGATCTTGTCTTTTATGCACCCCGTCATCACATAAAGACCGTGAAATATTCCGTTTGGTTAGACAATGGATGGAAGAAAATTTCTGCCTGGAAATTTGATATTGAAGGAGAAAGAAAGCAGCCTTTAACACTCCAGTTTGCAGGCTCTTTACAAAATTTTACACAACACCTGCACACTGAAGGCTGGCACAGTCCTGTGCCCATGAACTTGAAGAACTTTCTTGGTATATTTTCACCCCATGTATCCATAGACAAATTTCCAGTGCTGCCTCATCTGCATTCCGGCCTGTTTGACAGCCTTCGCCTTGTTTATCATAAAAAAGGCAGCACCACCCGCTGGGTGCTAAGGCTGTGGCCCTCTGATTTTAGAATCAGTACTGCAAAAGGTGAAGTTAGACCACTTTTTGCCGGTACAATAGAGGAGCAGCGTTTCCGTCATCTTACGGGATTGATCACAGCTGCAATGGATACGGGTAACTATGACTATCCCCTTGCAAAGGTTAAGGCAATGCTGAAAAAGTGGTTCACCGTTAAAACGATCATGCGGTCAGGCAATGTGCTTAAGGTGGATAAAAAAAA
>CAZLBE010000261.1:0-4134 GCA_964557635.1 uncultured Desulfobacterales bacterium | reverse complement strand
AAATGTAAACCATTACTTTTATTTCATTTTTTGTTGTGAGGTAAATCTGGGCCAAATCCAGATCGGCCTCATGGCCGTTATAAATATTTTGCTTAACCTCTTACCTGGCCATTACCAGTTACAACAAACTTGGTTGTTGTAAGCTCTTCAAGTCCCATTGGTCCGAATGCGTGGAGTTTTGAAGTGCTGATGCCAATTTCCGCTCCAAGTCCAAGCTCGCCGCCGTCATTAAACCGCGTGGAAACATTTACGCCAACCATGGATGAATTCACATTTTTAATGAATTCATCTGCTGTTGCTTTGTCTGAAGTGACAATGACATCGGTATGATCTGACCCGAATTCTGCAATATGGTTCATTGCTTCACCCATGGTATCAACTATTTTAACGGATAAAATCAGGTCAAGATACTCTCTTGCCCAGTCGTCATCATCGGCTTTTGAGATATTGGAAAGAATTTTACAGGTTTTTTCGCATCCCCTGATTTCCACACCTGCCTGATTAAATTTTTCAGCCATAACAGGTAGAAATTTATCAGCAATATCTTTGTGGACAAGCAGAGTCTCCAGGGCATTGCACACTCCGGGGCGCTGGGCCTTGGAGTTAAGACAAATATTGACAGCCTGATCAATATCTGCATTTTTATCAACATAGGCGTGGCAGACACCTTTGTAATGTTTAAGAACGGGAATGGCAGAATTTTTTACGACAAACCTGATAAGAGACTCTCCACCCCTGGGTATTACAAGGTCTATCAACTCGTCATAACTTAGAAGATAAGTAATTGCATCGTGGTCTTTCACCGGTAGAACCTGAACTATATTTTCATTAAGTCCTGCCTTCTTTATTGCATTTTCTATGATCTGTCCAAGAATTTTGTTTGAAAAAAAGGCTTCTGAGCCACCCCTTAAAATACATGCGTTTCCAGCTTTAAGGCATAAAGCTGCAGCATCCACGGTTACATTTGGCCGTGATTCATATATCATGGCGATAACCCCTAACGGGATTCGTTTTTTTGATACTTCAAGACCGTTGGGTCTTGTCCATGTCTTTGTTATTTCACCTACAGGATCATTAAGCAGTATAACTTCCTTAAGACCTTTCACCATGGATTCAAGTGTTTTGTCAGTGATTTTTAGCCTGTCAATCATGGCATGGGACATGTTTTTTTCTTCTGCTGCCTTAAGATCTTTTTTGTTTTCGCTGTAAATTATTTCTTTTGATGCTAAAAGGCCATCTGCTATAAAATAAAGTACTCTGTTTTTTTCATCCGTTGAGTCCGCTGCAATATTTCTTGATGATAATTTTGCATTTTCTGCAATTTCTTTAATAATTGATTGAATTGTCATGGCTTTTATTCCTGCTTATGTTTTTTAGAATTTTTAATTTTCTGAGGTCGTCTGAGAGTCTTTAGATCGGCCTCATGGCCGTTATTCCTGTTCAAAAGTTATTGCAAGGTTATCTCTGTGGATCACGTCGTTATAGGGCTTTGAACCTAATATTTCAGCGATCATGTCGCTTTTATGCCCCATTATGCTGAGAATGTCAACGGATGAGTAATTGGAAAGTCCCTTGCCAATTGTTTTACCGTCACTGGATTTTATTGTAACGGAAGCTCCCATATTAAAATCTCCCTCAACACGTGTAATCCCGATGGGAAGAAGGCTTTTTCCCTTGTTTACAATGGCATCTTCTGCCCCTTTATCAAGGAAAACAGCCCCCATGGGAGAAAGATTAAAGGCAAGCCAGCATTTACGGCTGTTAAGTTTTTCTTTACCTGGAATAAAATAGGTGCACTGAGCGCTGCCTGCGCACAGATCATTCAAAATTTCAGGTTTAAGCCCTTTTGCTATTACCATTGGAATGTGTGCTCTGGATAATTTTTTTGCCGCTTTGAGTTTGCTCAGCATGCCGCCAGTTCCGAGATTTCCGGGAATACCACAGGCTGCTTTTTCCATTTCATCTGTTATTTCAGTGACTTCGGAAATAAGGCAGGCATCGGGGTTGTGTCTTGGGTCTTTGTCGTAAAGCCCGTCAATATCCGTTAAGTTGATCAGGATATCTGCATCCATTAAAAGGGTGATCATGGCTGCAAGGTTATCATTGTCACCTAATTTGATCTCTTCAATAACAACGGTATCATTCTCATTTATAACTGGAATAACACCCCATGACAGAAGTTTGTTAATGGTGTTTCTTGCATTGAGATATCTTTTTCTATTGCTTAAATCATCTTTTGTTAAAAGTATCTGGGCAACTTTGCGGTCATATTTTGAAAAAGCTTTATCATAGGCAAGAATAAGACCTGCCTGGCCAAGGGCAGCAGCTGCCTGTCTTGCAGGAATACCTTCAGGTCTTTTTTTAAACCCGATTTTTTTCACTCCGGATGCAATTGCCCCGGAAGAGACAAGGATAACCTCTGTACCATTATCCCACAGGCATGATATCTGACGACTTATGGTTTCAATGAGATCTGTATTTAACCCATGATCAAGGGTCAAAACACCGCTTCCAATTTTTATAACTACCCTGCGGGCATTCTTAATGAAAGATAGTTTGTTATTATTCATAATTTTTTTTAATTTTTCCGGCAACAATTGATACAAGTTGTTTTGTCCCCTGTCCCGTTGCAGCGGAAATAATCAGTATATCGGAGTGAATATTTTTTGTAAAAGTTTCATGTTTTATAAAATTATCATAAGCTTTTTTAAAGATATCAGCTTTTTCATCTGACCCTGTAAGATCGATTTTGTTTAATACAATAATCTGTTTTTTTGATGCAAGTGTATTGCTGTATTCAGCAAGTTCTGTATTGATAAGATTAAAGGCATCAAGGGGAGAATCCGGATTTATTTCGGAAATATCAATAATATGGACAAGAATACCTGTACGCTCTATGTGTTTGAGAAACTGCGTGCCAAGTCCCGTACCGTCGTGGGCACCCTCAATAAGTCCGGGAATATCTGCTACTGCAAAGGGCTCTCCAAAGTCAGGTGTGACCATTCCAAGACAGGGGGTAAGGGTGGTGAAGGGGTAATCCGCTATTTTAGGGCGTGCCGATGAAATACGACTTATAAGTGTTGATTTTCCAGCATTGGGAAGCCCCACAAGCCCTACATCTGCGAGGAGCTTCAGCTCAAGTTTCAGTTCAAACTCCTCTCCTGGCATTCCTGGCTGGGCAAATCTCGGAGTCCTGTGGGTGGATGAAGCAAAACGCTTATTGCCCCTTCCGCCCATACCTCCGTTTGCAACAATAAACTCTTCTCCCGGGTCTGTTAAATCTGCGATTATGGCACCGGTATTTGTATCACTTACAATTGTACCGCAAGGGACAAAAAGTATTTTATTTTTTCCGTTTCTTCCGTGTTTTTTTTGACCCTGGCCAGGTTGTCCGTTTTCAGCTTTTATGATTTTTTGACGGCGAAAGTTAACGAGAGTTCTTTTCCCGGGATCAGCTTTAAAAATAATACTGCCGCCATTGCCGCCGTCGCCGCCGTCAGGCCCGCCTTTTTCAATAAACCTTTCCCGCCTGAAGCTTACGCAGCCTGCACCACCGTTACCTGACTTGACCAGAATGACTGCTTCATCAATGAATTTCACGCTTCATAAACACTTACTTTCTTTTTGTCACGTCCAAGTCTTTCATAGGCAACAACACCATCAACTTTGGCAAAAAGAGTGTAATCCTTACCTAATCCGACATTGGTTCCCGGATATATTTTAGTTCCAAGCTGTCTTACAAGAATATTTCCGGCAAGAACATTTTGTCCGCTGTATTTTTTTATTCCTCTTCTCTGGGCATTACTATCGCGTCCGTTTCTTGAACTTCCCGCTGCTTTTTTATGTGACATTGAACCTCTCCTTTATTTTTTTTATATGAAATAGAATGTAAGCAATTACTTTTATTTTATAATTTGTCAGAATCTTTGATTCTTTGAAGCAAATATGGACAAATCCAGATCCGCCTCATGGCAGTTATACAAATTTGTACATAATTGTGAAGAGCTCTACCATTCCTGTCAAGTTCTCAAATTTCAAAAAAAACTCCATTGCTGACAACTGATAACTGCGGTTTTGCTGCATTAGTGCCTTACCCCTGAATTTCTGTAATAAAAAACAAGAAATTGAGTCAGG
>CAZLBE010000260.1:2425-4140 GCA_964557635.1 uncultured Desulfobacterales bacterium | reverse complement strand
TTGTCAGAATCTTTGATTCTTTGAGGTAAATCTGGACTTGAATCCAGATCCGCCTTATGGCGGTTTATAAGAAATAGAACGTAAATTATTACTTCTATTGGCTTCGCGCCTTCGGCCCATCTTTTGTTGAGAGGCGACTGGGCCAAATCCAGATAGGCCTCATGGCCGTTATTTTGGTAAAAATAACGACAAAAAGAGTCTGACCTGTCTATATTTGATGAAGCTATAAAGAAAATACAATTTAAACAAGAATATTGTGGCTGCACCATGCATCAGAAAAAAAGTGTTCCCGGGTTGATAATCGCAGGATTGAGCGGTGGTTCTGGGAAAACGATCATATCACTCGGTATCACGGCTGCTTGGAAAAAACTTGATATAAAAGTTGCCCCTTTTAAAAAAGGGCCTGATTATATTGATGCAGGCTGGCTTGCAAAGGCAGCCCGCAGACCCTGTTATAACCTTGATACATTCCTCTGCACCTCATCCGAGGTTAAAAACTCATTTAAGAAATATTCAGCAAACTCTGATATTGTGCTTGTTGAAGGAAACCGCGGTCTTTATGACGGTATAGATACAGAGGGAAAAACAAGTACTGCTGAAATAGCAAAATTGTTAAATCTGCCGGTTTTACTTGTGTTGGACTGTACAAAATCCACCCGCACCATGGCAGCCCTTGTGTTAGGATGCATGCATTTTGATCCCCAGTTAGATATTATGGGGATTGTACTGAACCGTGTTGCAGGAAAAAGGCATGAGGGTAAGGTAAGAGATAATATAGATAAATTCTGTAAAATCCCTGTTTTTGGTGCTGTTCCAAAACTTACTGAAAAGAACTTTCCTGAAAGACATATGGGACTTGTCCCCTATGTTGAAAATTCTCTTGCAGCGGCCTCCATTGAAAGTGCTGCAAAAATAGCAAAACAGCATATTGATCTTGATGGTATTTACAAAGCCTGCAAACTAAAAGCATGTAAAACAGGAGACGACGATCGTGTTAAAGATGATCGTGTTAAAAATAACGATTGTGTTAAGACCGGAACTGTAATTGAGAAATATAAAAAAAATCCTGCGGACAAATTGTGTGTAATAGGGGTCATCAGGGATTCTGCATTTCAGTTTTACTATCCTGATAATCTCGAAGCCCTTGAGAACAACGGAGCTGAACTTAAATTCATAAGTCCTTTAAAGGAAAATTACATTCCACCCGTTGATGCCATCTATATGGGGGGAGGGTTTCCTGAAACCCACGCCCGGGAACTTGCCGCTAATAAAGCCTTTCGTGATAACCTTAAGCATCTTGCTGAAAACGGGCTGCCAATTTACGCAGAATGTGGAGGCTTGATATTCCTTGGTAAAAATATGATTCTTGACGGTGAAGTGTTTCCAATGACAGGGATATTGCCGGTGAGTTTCGGCCTTTCAAAAAGACCCGTAGGACATGGTTATACAAAGGTGAGAGTTGTTAATAAAAATCCATTTTATAAAATTGGAGAAACCATTAAAGGCCATGAGTTCAGGTACTCGTCAATTATGGATATAGAATACAAAAAGGAAAACATGGCGTTTGCCATGGAAAGGGGAAAGGGGATCATAGATAAGATGGACGGGTTCTGCAGATACAATATCCTTGGAACCTATACCCACATCATGGCTGCGGCCACTCCTTCCTGGGCAGAGGCAATTGTAAAAAAAGCGATCCGGTATAACCGCCATGA
>CAZLBE010000260.1:0-2325 GCA_964557635.1 uncultured Desulfobacterales bacterium | reverse complement strand
ATTTTATTTCTTTTTCTTCTTGGCATGGCACTGTTTACATGATGTAGGAGCAGGCCCTTTTACCTTGCCGGTTTTCTTTTTGTTAAAAGCCTTGTGGCAGCTTTTGCAGTTCTCATGCATTGCATACTTATAATACTTTTTGATCTTCTCTTTTTTAGAGAGCTTCTCGCCTTTAACCCACTTAGTGGCCTTGTGACATTCAATACATCTGTGAACATCGTCGGTCATTTTAAGATTGTTAAGGGGTTTGTGATCTGCATCATGATGGCATTCACCGCATTTGAGCTTGAACTCTTCAATATGCTTTTTGTGTGGAAACGCCACAGGTCCTTTTCTATGCTTTTTAAATGCTTTTTCATACAGATGCATCGTGTCGGGAGGGGCTGTCCCTGCATAAATTCCTGTGGAAGCAAAGAGAATAGCTACACCAATGGTAACCAACAAAATTAATAGTTTTTTGCTCATAATTACTTACACTCCATTAATCGTTAATAATTTGATTCACCCTAACCATTATATAAATAAACAGCATTGTCACCGCTGTTTCAGCCATTTCTAGAATAGGACATATCTATATAATATTCAATTATTTGATGTCAATAATAAAAAAATAATTAAATTATTAATTCTTTTCATGGTCATCATACAGCGAAGGGTTTCACTCAGCGAAGGGTTTCACTGTTCAACAAGAGGTTTCACTATTTTTCTTTACTTTTCCCTGACTTGATAATATTTATTAAAAAAATAGGCACTAAAGCTGTAAAAACTCAGTTTTCAGTTACAGCACCGAAGGCTATTTTGAAATTTGAGGATCTGGAAGTATGGAAGATGTCTTCACGATTATGTACATATTTGTATAACCGTTTTTTTTCACAGAATTTGACAGAAACTCGAGGAGTAAGGCGATAATGAAATACACTGTAAAAGATATTTTAAGGCTTGAAGTAAAACCAGCCCTTGGATGTACGGAACCCACGGCCATTGCCCTTGGTGCAGCAGCAGCAGCTTCTCTTTTTCCGCAAAAAATTATTCCGGACAATATTGAAATCTGGCTTGATCCCAATGTTTTTAAAAACGGACTTGCCGTATCAATTCCCGGGACAGGCGGGCTCTCAGGTCTTGATCTTGCTTCTGCTCTCGGAGTTGTTGCAGGCGACCCCATGTTGAAAATGGAGGTTTTGAAACCTGTCAGGGATATTCATGTTAAAAAAGCATCCCTGCTTGTTGAAGCTGGAAAAATAAAAGTCAACCTTCTTTCAGATCACCACGGACTTTATGTTAAAACGGTGATTAAATGCGGTAATGACACGGCGCTTTCCGTAATTGAAGAACTACACGACAATATAGGAGCCCTTGCGTTTAACGGAAAAAAAATTGATGATAACCCCCTTTTATCAGCTGAAAAAGGAAAAAGAAATGAATCTGCTTCTGATCTTGAAAAGGAATTGAAAAATATTTCCCTTAAAAAGGTGATTTCCCTTATTGATGATTTTGATATGGATGACCTTGAATTTATAGGAAAAGGGGTTTCCATGAACATGGAACTTGCACGTTACGGGCTTAAAAACAGATCCGGTCTGAAAGTTGGTGTTACCTTAAAAGAACTTGTCAAAAAAAATCTTATTGCAGAAGATATGGTTTATAATGCAAGAGTTCTTACCTCTGCTGCCGCCGATGCAAGAATGGCAGGAGCCAGACTTCCTGCAATGAGCTCTGCAGGAAGCGGTAATCACGGACTTACTGCAATACTTCCCATAAAGGCCGTGGCAGATCATATTAAAGCAGATAAAAAGAAGATGTGCAAGGCAATAGGCTTAAGTCACATTGTAACCGCCTGCGTTAAAGCGCACACAGGCAGGCTTGCATCAATCTGCGCCTGTTCAGTTGCAGCAGGAGCAGGAGCTGCTGCCGGAATTGCCTGGCTTATGGGTGGCACAATGGATCAGATCGGAGGCGCCATTGAAAATATTATTGAAGACCTTGCAGGCGTTATCTGTGACGGAGCAAAAAACAGCTGTGCCTTAAAGCTTGACACCGCAGCGGCAACCGCTGTAAAAGCTGCCCTTTTTTCCCTGAACGGACTTAAGGTTAAAGTAACAGATGGTATTGTCGGGGAATCACCGGAAAAAACAATCCGTAATATTGGGGTTTTAAGTTCCCGCGGCATGGCTGAGACAGATAAAATAATTCTCAAGATCATGCTTGACAAGATAGTCTCCTCTTCATAGTAGACTTCTACTTCTACAGCAAAGATGGTCTAAAGAGAGCTGTACCCGCAACCCATGTGCCTACCTCAATTTCTTGTTTTTTATTACAGAAATTCAG
>CAZLBE010000259.1:0-4141 GCA_964557635.1 uncultured Desulfobacterales bacterium | reverse complement strand
CTGTATATCAATATAAACCGGAAACGGTTCTTTATTTAATTTTTTAAAATTATCTGAAACAAGATTTAGGATAGATTCTGTTTCAGATTCTATTTCGCCAAACTCCATTTTTCCTTTTTTACCATGGGGAAGTCTGCCTGAAGCTTTAAACACAGGAAAAAGATCTTCTGTTTCCCTGTTGTTCTGCTCATTTTTCATATCCTGGCCATGACTATTTTTCAAATGATGATACAGATCATGGTGAAAATGTTTTTCAAGAACATCATCGCCGATAAAATAATTTTCAAGCCCGTCCATTTCCACAGGCTCCCTGTCATCGGAAAAATCGGGAAGTTCAGGAAATACAATGCCAACTCTTTTTTTAACAAAATATTCTGCAGGCATTTTAAAAAAGTATATCAGATCATCCAAGGATATCACATGATCAATGTCAGTTCCTGACAGATTTGATGCGGTTCTTGATTTTTTTGTTTTTACATTTTCTTTTTTAGTGTCTTCTTTTTTTGCATGTTCTTTTTTTTCTGCAAAGTTTACGGCAATATTATAATAATGACTGGAAAATGAAACCAGACCTGAACCGTTATTGGCTGTAAAATATTTTTCACTGAAGGGCTGGAGGGGATGCATCGTGACAAAGTGATTATTGTCCGGAAGAATAAAACTTTCATTTACTATATCAATCAACTCACTTACAACACCTGCCGGCGGTATAATTGAATTATCCTTTACGCTCATTCCGGTACAGGTGATAATAAAATTCTGCCTTGCAGATAAAAGCGCCTCAAGGAAAAGGTATCTTGACTCATCCCTTTTTATCCTGTCCCCGGGTTTTGGATATTTTTTCACAAGGTCAAAGCTTTCCGAAAAATCCTGTCCCGGAAAATCCTTATCATTCATGCCCATTAAAGCCACAACTTTAAACGGTATACTTCTCATGGGCATGAGATTACAGAACACAACTGCTCCGGTGAAAAAACTGCCTGAAGATGCTGTTACGTCAAGCTTTGCCTTTAAAGCTGAAAAAGCGGTCTCAAAACTGATATCATCATCATGATCTGCCTGTTCTGCAGATGATTTTAATTCATCAAGGCACAAAAGAATGAATTCACTGTCATTTTCATTGTCATTTTCCGTATCCATCATTATAAAAAAAATATCCCTGAAAGTATCACACCATTTATGAATGGTATTAGGGATTTCAAGTTTTTTTAAACTTTTAAATAAAGTATCACAAAAAAAGGCAAATTTTCCAAGTATTTCAGCATCTTTTCCTTCAAACAGATCACAGGGCAGCACATTGTTAAAAATAAAATCAGTTTTTTCCGGCATGCAGTATCCAAGCATCAGCCTCTGAAACCCGAACCACCATGTGTTTTCATTAATTTCATGAAAACCGATCTGTTTTTTGTGTACAGAATCAATACCCCAGCATATGCCTGCCTTTTTCGCTGCATTTTTTATATTTATTATATCTTCTTCGGAAATATCAAATTTTTTTCCAACGGATTTTACTGCAAGAACATCCATCACCTCTGTAAGGGTGAGCCTTGAATCTGCAAGGGAAAGAACAGTCATAAATGTTTCTACAATTTCAGACTGTTTTCTTCTTTTTCGATCACTTATTGTAAATGGAATAGAGTGTTCAGCTGAAAAAACGCTCTCTATATAGGGTGCATAGGTCTCTATGTCGGGCATCATAACGATAAAATCATGGGGCTTTAAATCCGGATTTTCAAGGAACAATTCAAGCATCAGATCTTTTAAAACCTGGGCTTCACGCATGGGGCCATGGCATAAATGAATTGAAATCGACCTGTCCTGATTTGAGATTTTTGGATTTGAGATTTTTGGATCTGAAATTTCCAGGTTTGAATTTCTTTCGTTTGAATATTTCTCACCTGCATATTGCTCGCTTGTAATTTTATCATCTGCATATTTCTCGCTTGGATTTTTCTTGTTTGATTTTTTTATGTTTGTTTTTTTTACGTTTGATATTTCAGCAGATTCTAAAGTAGCTGCAGAATTATTTCCTTTTTTCCTGTGAATAAGATTGAGAATATCGGACTGGATAAAGGCAAGCATGGAATCGGAACAGGAGACAGGATCAAACCAGAGGTCAGGAAATGGTTCGTTATAGGAAAGATCCTCAAGCATTGAGGTAAAACTTTTTATTGCCCCTCCCATGGATGCAAGAAGAGGGTTGCCAAGTTCAAAGTAGAAATCATCATGAAAATCATCAATAATATTATCTGAAATATTATCTGAAATATTATCTGAAATATTATCTGAAATATTTTGAGAGACACCCCTTACACTATCATTTTCACAGCCGGACTTAATACCCATGTTTCCGGTATTTATTTTTGCCATCTGTTTTGCAGAACTTATATACCCGAAAAACTCCTTTGACGGAACAGCAAGAAAAAAATTTATATCAATATAATCTGCAGCTTTTTCAAATATCTTTAAAAACAAAGGAGGTATTGCAGATATCCCGAAAAAAGAAATTCTTTCAGGAAGCCCTGGAATTTTATTGTCAACTTCATTTTCAAATTCATCGATTGCCTTGCCATCAAGACTGTTCTGTAGAAAAGAAAGGGCTGTCCCGGCAATGTGACTGCACCTGCCATGAACCTTGTGTTTAACAATCCGATTCCATAAAACCGGCTGCCACAGGTCTGAAGGATCTTTAATCCCGTATATATTCTTTTCTATTTTATCAAAAAAAATTATATCCGAATGTTTTTCACCTGGCAGGTTTTCTTCGGCATCCTCCCATTTTACGATCATCTCCGGCCTGTAGGTCAAGTAATCATCAAATATACCGGCAATTTTTTCTGAAATCTGATAAAGTCTTACACCGGATTTATCATTTTTGATGTAATTTTTTATTGCCTTAAATTCAGGCCAGTGAATAAGTGTTGGAAGGTTTGCCATGACCTTCCACAAAATAACATCTTTATTCAATAAATCAGCGTCAATATCATTGTATTGTGATATTTTTTTTATTCCTTTTTCGTGGAATAAAAGAATTTTATTTATAATATCTCCCGGAAAAATATATAAGCAGTTTGCACAGATACCGAATTTTTCTGCAAGTTTAATGGACACCCAGCGCTTCATGCCCCTGCTCTGAACACTTATCCATTCAGGGCAAAATATTTTATCCTGATCATTTAAAGGGCCTGCCACAACAGAGGCAAGCCCTTCCATGAGATACTCCATCCTGTTACTTTTAATTATATTCAGCACTCAATGAAATCCGGATTTCACACGATTATCAACTTTTTATCGGACATTAAAAATTTAAATTTCAATTAATGAACTTGATAATCGAGTTTAATGGTTTATTCATTTACCCTTTCCACATATGCACAGGTTCTTGTGTCAATTTTCACCATCTGCCCTTCTTCAATAAAGGGAGGGATCTGAATTTCAAACCCGGTCTCAAGAACTGCAGGTTTGGTATCACCGGTTGCAGTATCACCCTTGGCCCAGGGATCAGATTTAACTACTTTAAGATTTACAAAATTGGGAAGCTCAATTCCTATGGGTGTCCCATTGAAAAAAAGAACTGTACATACAATATTGTCTTTTAACAGGTTAACGGCATCTCCCAATTGTTCCTTTGAAATAAATTCCTGTTCATAGTTTGATGTGTCCATAAAACAAAAATTTCCATTTTCAGGATACAGGTACTCCATTTCATGTTCTTCAAGATCTGCTTTTTTAAATTTATCCCCTGACCTGTATGTTTTCTCAAACTGGGCACCTGTTATCATATTTTTCAACTTGCATTTATACATGGACTGACCCTTGCCCGGTTTTTTAAACTGGAAATCAACTACAATATAAGGATCACCGTCAAATTCAAATTTCAATCCCTTTCTCAGATCACTTGCTTCGTACATTTATTTCTCCTTTAAATTTTTATTTAATTTTTAGTCGGCCTCATGGCGGTTATATAAATCTGTGCATAATCGTTATGATTTATTCAATACTTCCAAATCCTCAAATTTCAAAAAACCTTCAATACTGATAACTGATAACTGATATTTGCGGCTTTACCGCAAAAGCTCTCAAACTAAAGTAAATATTCGGCTTATAATGTAAATGTTTGGAGAGTGCCTCATATTCGTCT
>CAZLBE010000258.1:0-4158 GCA_964557635.1 uncultured Desulfobacterales bacterium | reverse complement strand
GCTATGTGAGCAGGCCAAAATGGGCGAAGATGAGGTGCTGGCCGAATATTTACGATGGATTTAATAAAATCTGAAATGTCTGTAAGACATACGCCCCTTTGCGAGCAGGAAATATTGTGGGCAAAAATTTTAACCGGAAACTGATATGACAATAGAAATGCAGCCTCCCGTTAAACTCAAGGGAGTAGGAGATGGATTCTGGGTTACCCTTGATCCATCTGTTTCTGAAGATAAGTTAAAAGAAGAAGTAACAAAACTTTTTGAACGGCTTAAGCATCTATCAATTAATGCCAGAGTCGTTCTGGATACCGGTGATGCAAAGGGCTGTGAACATCTTATTGCAAACATTGGAGCATTTTTAAAAAACACTTTTTGTGTCGGCGTTGTAACCACTCCTCCTGCAAAAAGATCTGTACCGTTAGAACGTATAAGACAGAGGGACCTGTCAAAGGGATGGACTCAGCACAGAAGTGAAGTCCTCATGCTCAAAGGAAGGGTCAGATCCGGTCAGAAAATAAAGGCAAAAAAACATATTGTTATTATAGGAAATGTTAATCCCGGAGCAGAGATAAGTGCTGGCGGTAATATTATTGTTCTGGGCCGGCTGATGGGCCAGGTTCATGCAGGTTATCCAGAAAATGAAGAAGCTATTGTACTGGCCCTTGATTTCAGGCCGACCCAGATACAGATAGGGGGTGTTGTGGCTGCAGGCATTGATGAAAATCCAGATGAGGTTACTGAATTTGCAAGCGTGGACAAGGGCCGTATTATTGTTCAGAATTATCTGAAGGCAGAGCCTTTTAAAAATATACCCTGGCCTGAAGTGATTTAATAACAGCCATGAGGCCGATCTGGTTTTGCCCAGATTGCCTCAAAGAATCAAAGATTCTGACAAATTATGGGCCGAAGGCGCGAAGCCAATAAAAGTAACGGGTTACGTTTTATTTCTTATAAAAAAAATGATAAAAACAAACGAGGTGTAATTTGGAGGGTAAAATAATAGTAGTAACTTCCGGGAAAGGGGGTGTGGGTAAAACCACTGCTACTGCGTCCATTGGGGCAGCTCTTGCAGTGGAAGGCAACCGGGTTGCTGTCATTGACATGGATATAGGCTTAAGAAATCTTGATGTTGTTCTGGGACTTGAAAACAGAATTGTTTTTAATATTGTGGATGTTGTCAATAAAAGGTGTAAACTCAAACAGGCGGCCATAAGAGATCGAAGAATTGAAAATCTCTTTCTTATTCCCGCCTCCCAGAGCGATAACAAGGATGTCCTTACCACAGCAGGTGTGGAACGTGCAGCAGAAATATTAAAAAAAGAATTTGATTACATACTGATGGATTCTCCTGCAGGTATTGAAAAAGGGTTTGAAAATTCCGTAGTATCAGCAAGCGAAGCAATTGTTATCTGCACACCTGATGTTTCATCTGTAAGGGATGCCGACAGAGTAATAGGCCTTTTATATGCCCGGTCAATAACGCCAAAGATAATAGTAAACAGAATAGTGCCTCAAATGGTTGCAAGAGGTGATATGTTAAGTCACGAAGATGTCATGGAAGTACTTTCCGTGGAACTTGCAGGCCTTGTCCCCATGGATGAGCAGGTTGTCATCGCTACAAATATGGGAATACCGCTGATAATGCAGAACGACTCCAAAGCAGGTCAGGCTTTCAGACGTATTGCAAGAAGGCTGAACGGCGAAACAGATCTGCCAATTCAGGTTCCAACGCATAAAACAGGAATGTGGAATAAATTATCACAGAAACTTGGTTTTAAGAAATAGGGGAGATTCCATGCTTCACGGACTGCTTAGAAAATTCACCGGGCGCAAACCAAGCAAGGACACTGCCAAAAAAAGGCTTCAATTTGCCCTTGTATATGACAAGCTTGAAATTAACGACACAACATTAACCGATCTTCAAAATGACATTGTTGATGTTATTTCAAAATATTTTGAAATTGACAAATCTTCCCTTCAGCTGGAAATTAAAAGGGACAAGGATGTATCTGCCCTGGTTTTTAACACTCCCATTCTATGTGCAAAAAGGATGAGAACCTTATAAAGTCAATACATGCCGGTTAACTACATTGCCAGATGGGTTTGGGTTTAAAGAGTTTTACGCGGTTTTTTATTTTTAATGAATTTTGCAAGGCTTTGTCCTGTTTTTATGCCAAGGTCTATAAATTCAGGACCGTATTTCCTGCCGGTATTGGTACGGAAAGTATCTTTTATTTCAGCAAGTTTTGCCATTCCTGAAGGATATCTTTTTTTAAATTCTTCAAAAGGCGTGTCTGAAAACATCACCATATCCCATACCGTATGGGTAAAATTATCAGGACCCCATCTGAATTTATCTGCATCGTACAAAGCCCCTGAAAGAAGTGATGCATTTGAAATCAACGGAAATTTGCCATTATCTGCCGCATAATCTTCATATCCCTTATCATTATTTGCAGAACAGTTCCCCTTTTTTTTGCCAACATTCTGTTTAAAAGCTTCATGCTCCCTTATGGCATTGCAGATAAAACAGATATCATCCTGCGACAGATCATAACCGGTTTTTAAAAATTTTTCTGCAAATTCAGCTCCTTTTTCTGCATGATTTTTATGTTTTCTCTTAATGTCATGGAGAAGACCTGCAATCTGAACAAGAACCATGGTTTTTTTAATATCAGGATCAACAAAATTAAATGGTAACGCGTTATTCATTTCTATCATGACGATTGCCCCTGCATCCCTGCAGACCAGAACAGAATGTAGCACACCATGACCAAAATCATTCTCAAGCATGGGGATGATCTTTTTTTTTATTTTGACAAGAACAGGCGTTGATGCAAAAAGATCTTCCGAAGCTGTTATCTCTTCAGAAAATTTTGAATAAAACTCAGGCTGGGGCAATTCTGCTACAATTGCCCTTGCCCTCTGTCTTAACTGAAAATAAATATCTTTCATGCTTTTGAGATCTCGGCCTGTGTTCAAGTCACACCTGCTTATTCCTCAATCTTTGATACTCTGATTGACAGTTCCTGGAGCTGGTCAGACGATGGAACTGAAGGAGCATCCGTTAAAAGGCATGTAGCCTTCTGTGTCTTTGGAAAAGCAATTACATTGCGTATGGAATCCTCGTGGCATAAAAGCATGACAAGCCTGTCAAGCCCGAATGCAATTCCTCCGTGGGGAGGTGCCCCGGAATCAAGTGCATTGAGAAGAAAACCGAATTTTTCCTGTGCGTCGTTATCTGTTATGCCAAGAAGCTTAAGAACCCTTTCCTGCAGATCTCTTGTATGGATACGGATACTTCCGCCTCCGATTTCCATTCCGTTGAGCACCATGTCATATGCCCTTGATTTAACACTTAAAGGATCCTTTTCAAGTTTTTCATCCATATCCTCTTCCACAGGTGCTGTAAACGGATGATGAAGAGCCTGATATTTCTTTTCCGTTTCATCGTATTCAAACATGGGGAAACGGGTTACCCATACAAATTCATAGGTGTTGTTATCAATAAGGCCAAGCTGTCTTGCAAGCTCGTTTCTGAGCTGTCCTAAAGCCTCGTTTGTTATTTTTGGCGTGTCTGCAACAAAAAACACAAGATCTCCGGGTTCCATATCAATTCGTTCTTTAAGTTTCTGCTTTTCTTCATCTGTAAAAAATTTTGCAATGGGGGACTGCCAGGAATCCTCTTTCACTTTTATCCATGCAAGGCCCTTTGCCCTGTAAATAGATACAAACTCTGTTAGGTCATCAATCTGTTTACGGGTGAAATTTGTACATCCCTTTGCATTTACGGCTTTAACGATTCCGCCTTTTTTCACAACACTTGAAAAAACCTTAAATCCTGCATCCTTTACAATATCTGAAATATCGCAAAGCTCAAGTCCGAACCTCATATCCGGTTTATCAAGCCCGAACCGTGTAATGGCCTCATCATAGGTAATTCTGTTAAAGGGAATTTTTATGTCAATATCACGGACTTTTTTAAAAACCGCTTTTATCAGTCCTTCGGCAATTTCCATGATATCGTCTTCTCCTGCAAAGGAGAGCTCCATATCGATCTGGGTAAATTCCGGCTGACGGTCAGCCCTTAAATCCTCGTCCCTGAAACATTTTACAATCTGGTAATACCGGTCAAAACCGCTTATCATGAGAAGCTGT
>CAZLBE010000257.1:0-4167 GCA_964557635.1 uncultured Desulfobacterales bacterium | reverse complement strand
TGATGAAAAGGAGATTTTCCTTGGAGAACACAGACTTCGCAATGATTTTCTTGCATCGGAATGCAATCGTCTCTCGTGCTGCCCGTTTAAGCTGCACGGGTGAACCTTTTGCTAATTTCTGGCAATCAGTTTTTGATGAAAACTGGAATAATACAAATTTTTGGTATCCCCTTTCAGCCCCCATAGACAATTATGGCCCCAAACATGAACAGTATATCCGTAAACGTATCAGGGATCAGGCATCTACTTTAACCAGAGAATGGACACCTGAATGCGGCGTCCATGATCGTCTTCCTGACCGGCGAGATACAGGCGACCGTGCTCAACTCCGTGCTGAAATTGATGCTTATGTCGCTCATCTTTACAAATTATCCAGGGATGACTTTGCTTATATCCTTGATACCTTCCCTGTTTTGGAAAAAAAGAAGAAGCAGCTTTTGGAGAATTTATGTCAAAGAGGAAATGTCTTGAAGAATATGATAGAATAAAAATAGTATTGGACTATAGTGCCGGTCACATGAACTGATATTCGTTAAAAAATGTTTTCTTAATTAAAAAAGGTAGTTATGTTAAAATAATGCCATTTTTTAGTATCAAGTCATGTGACCGGCACTATAATCAACACAGGAACAAAAATAACAGGAGAAAAATCATGCCAACAGCATTGGAAAAGTGTCAACAGCACGCAAAGAATCTTCCTTTAAAGGAGCGGGCCATGTTGATCAGATCTCTCATTGACGAGCTTGATGAGCTTGATGAAAAAGATCTGGAGCAGCTCTGGATAAAAGAAGCTTCCCGGCGTTTTAAGGAATTTAAGGCAGGAAAGATCAAAGCCAGACCTGGCGCAGATGTTTTTCATGATGCCCGGACAAGACTACAGGAACTTAGATGAAGTTTAGATTTCTTAAACCAGCTGAAACAGAGATGATGGAGGCTGCTGCCTATTATGAAATGCAGGTTGAAAGGCTTGGAATAAATTTTCTTGACATAATTGAAGCGGCAGTGGTTGAAATAGCTGAGAATCCATCAATATGGCCAAAAATTGAAAAGGGAATACAAAGACGGCTTGTGCGCCGGTTTCCCTATTCCATTCTCTATACTGTTCATGAAAATGAGGTTATTATTGTGGCAGTTATGCATCAAAAACAAAAACCCCGTTACTGGATGGACAGATTATAGATTTTATAATACCAGGAAAATTGAAATGGAAACCATAAGTGATATAGTTAAAATTAAAACCGGGTATGCAAATTTTGTTGAACTTAAATCTTCCTTTGAACAGGATCAGGAAAATCTTGAACGAATGGCAATGTACAGGCCGACCACTGCCCATCGCCATGCTTTTGAACGATTATGCCGTGGTCTGACCTATCCTACGGATAAAAAATTTTACCTGCTCACAGGCTCCTATGGTACTGGTAAATCCCACCTCTGCCTTATGCTTGCTAATTTCTTGAGCCGTTCCAGTGGTGATCCGGAAGTGTCAGGGTTTTATGATAATTACGAAAAGCTCGATCCTGATCAGGGCAAAACTCTTAGAAATTTAAGAAAAAACGGTCAATACCTGGTGGCAATATGTGATTATAATTCAGGACAGAGTTTTGAAGATGTTGTTTTAAAAGCTGTTTTTGAAGCTTGTGAATCCAGAGGACTTGAGTCTATGGTTCAGACAAGATTTGATGAAGCAGAACGGCTCCTGTCTGATTGGGAAAAGAAATCAGGGGATGCAGATTCAGTACGTAATTTTTATGAAGATTTCAGCACATCTCTGGAAAAAATTTCACCTGCCATAACCATTGATCAATTGCGGGAAGGTTTGCGGGATTATGATTCAACCATGCTGGATACTTTCACGTCAGCCTATAGCCTGGCCCAGGGGGGAACACAATTTCAATATCAGTCAGGAAACCTTATTCCCATCCTTAAAAAACTTGTTAAAAGTGACAGCTTTAAAAAACGTTTCAAAGGATTAGCCATATTATTTGATGAATTTGGATTTACTTTGGAAAAAGCAAACTATTCAAAAGACATCCTTCAGGGTTTTATGGAAAAAATATGCCAGAATGAACCCAATATCCTTTTTGTAGGCTGTATCCATAAAAGTTTTGCAGCCTATGCTAATCGCTTCAGTAAAGCTGATGCCGCAGTCATGACTGCGAGAATAACTCATGTTAATCTGCTTAATGAAGGTATAGAAGAAATTATCGGGGCAATTGTGGAAACTGACAAGCAGTCCCAGATATGGAAGGATAATGTTGAACCTAAACTTGGTGTTCTCGACACATTACTTCCCATGTGTGAGACTCTGCAGCTTTTTCCATGGATTAAGGATAGCAAGAGAATCAGGGAAAAAGTGCTTGAAAATATTTACGGTATTCATCCTGCTGCTTTATCCTGCCTGTTGAAACTCTCTTCTGAAATCGGCTCTGATGCCCGCAGTACTTTTACCTTTTTTACAGGAGATATTGATATCAGCCCGGGATCATATGCTCAGTTTATCCAAAATGCCGCTTTAACTGTTAATGGAGGAAGATTAAATTTATATATTGTGCCTGGGTTGTATGATTTTTTTTCAAAAGAACTTGATCCGAAAAACAGTGAACTTCGAGACCAGCAGCGTGAACTTGTAAATGCTTACATAACAAGTGAGTTTACATTTAGAAAAAATCAACAGGCTGAAGGAGAAATGTTTCCTACAGATGATGACCCTCACATACTGATTTTAAAAATAATTCTTATTTTTCAGCTTTGTAAAATCCCTGCAAGTGCTGATAATATCTTTTTTGGATACTATGGGTTGAAGGCTGAAAGAAAATTTTTTAATAAGCAGCTTAAAAAACTTGATAAAGCTGGAGCAATTTTTTATCGCAGGCAGTCTAAAACTTATGACCTTGCTGCTGCAAACAGTGAAGACCCATATGATCTGATTGAACGATATCTCGAAGATACTGAAAAATACCCTGATGATATTGTTCAGGCATTTATTGAAGAAACAGGTGAAAAAAACAAGTTTCTTGAAGCCAGGCAATATAATCTTACCTATAATGAGGATAAACGTTTTTACCGTGTTTTTAAACAAGCTAAAGATTTAGAACCAGGGCTTTGGAAGAACCTTCTTGATGAAATGGAAAAGGCAGGCAAGAATTGTAATAATAGTTATGAAGGTGTGGCTGTGTATAGCCTGTGTGAGGATGAAACTGATATAAAGGTTACCAGAGATGCTGTTGCAACTATCCCGGATCAACGTATTATTGTAAGTATTCCCCATAATCCCCAACCGTTCAGAGATGCCCTTCTTAAGGTAAAGGCGTGCAGGTACTATTTAAAAGCAGGAGAAGCAGCAAAACTTAATCCCCAGACAGAAATACGATTTCGAGACATTTTTGAAAATGCTCAGGACGGGATACTGCCTGGATTGAAAAAAATTATGCAGCAGGTAGTAGATGGAAGTACCTCTTGCTGGTACGGCAAAGATGGAAACATCATTGTTGATATGGCGCCTCAGTCCCATAAACCAGCTGATTTGATTTGTGAAAAACTTTTTACCAGTCGCTGTAGAATAAAACATCCTGACTTGAATCATGTTCACAATAATAAATGGAAAAATGGCAGAAATACCGCCTTGAAACAGGCAGTTAATATGCTCCTCCATGGCTCTGCTGTACAGATAGATAATGGCAATCCTGATAACCATGGAGAAAAAAAATATCTTGAAAGGGTTTTATTTAAAAAAGCCGGGGCTTTGAGAAAGATTAGAAGTGAAGAGACAATTACTTTTTTTGAATGTGAGAGTCGAGCAGATAAAATCAGCAATGATTTTCCGATATTAAAAGAGTTGTGCAACCGACTCAACTCTCTTGGTTCGGGGAAAACTTTTCAGGTAACTGCTTTTATTAAAGAGGCACGGAATTCACCATGGGGGAGCAGTGAAACGGCTTTAATGCTTGTTTTAGCCCATTCTGTGGCTGCTTTTGGTGAACGGTTACGCATTTATAAAGATTCTACAAAAATGATTGAACAAAGCGTGGAGGAGTATAAGCAATTAGAAAAAATATTATCAAATCCTGCATCTAAACGTGTTTTTGAGGTTAAAGAGATATCAATACTTCAAGAAGTGTTAATTGAAAAAATTGCATCAACTGTACATGCCAAAAAGCTTTTATATGG
>CAZLBE010000256.1:0-4174 GCA_964557635.1 uncultured Desulfobacterales bacterium | reverse complement strand
GCTGAAAGCGCGAAGCCAATAGAATGCTGTTAATTTGCATTCTATTTCATATAAAAAAAACAAGAAATTGAGATCGGCACTTGGGTTGCGGGCATAGTTCGCTTTAGATAGCTCAAGATACTTGGCAGGAATTTCATGTAAACTGCCGTGGGGCGGAACCGGATTTTATCCAGCCGTGTCGCAACAAAAAATGAGATGGGTGCAATAAAAGTTGTGCTTTATTTCAGTTTAAAAAAGCTATTTTAGATATGGAGGTGCTTATTAATGGCAAATGAATTTAAAATCACGCCCTTAAATGGCTGGCACAGACAGCAGAGTGCAAACATGGCTGACTTTGGAGGCTATGACATGCCTCTGTGGTATGAAACAGGTGTAAAAAAGGAGCATCTCGCAGTACTTGAATCCGCAGGCATCTTTGATACCACACATATGGCATGTGTAATGGTAAGCGGGAAAGATGCCTTAAATCTTCTTCAACTCTGCCATACAAGGGATCTTTCCGGTCTTAAGCAGTGCAGGTGTGTTTATGGCGCAGTATTAGAGGACAACGGTCATGTGATTGATGATGCAATTGTATATAAATTCAACGATACAGATTATATGGTCTGTGTTAATGCTGGTATGGGAGGAGCCATTGCAGATCATCTGAATTCAAATAAAAAAAATCTGTCCGTTGATATTGATGATCTTACCGACAGACTTGGGAAAATGGATATTCAGGGGAAAAATTCCGCTGTTATACTTTCCAAATTAATTAAAGATCCTGAAAAGGTGTTTGATAAAATGCCCTATTTTTCTTTTAAGGGCCATTTTGACAAATCATCTCCTCTGTCATCTGAAGTAAAATTAAAAGACGGTGATGTTCCTGTTCTTCTTTCAAGATCAGGATATACCGGTGAATTTGGATTTGAAATTTTCATTGAGCCTCAATTTATTGTGAAATTATGGGAGGATATACTTAAGGCCGGGGAAAAATACAATATCACGGCCTGTGGTCTTGGGGCGAGGGATTCACTCAGGGCCGGTGCTGTTCTTCCATTGTCACACCAGGATATAGGTCACTGGAAATTCACAAATCACCCCTGGATGTTTGCCCTTCCCTTTAATGAAGACCAAACCGGTTTTACAAAGGATTTCATTGGAAAAGATGCCCTGCTTGATTCCAAATCTGCAAAATTCACCTTTCCCTTTGCAGGAGAGAATTTAAAAAAAGTGGGTGCAGGAGATGATTCACAGGTGATTGACAAAAGCGGGAACGTAATAGGAAAAGTGCTCACCTGTGCAACTGACATGGGAATTTCATGGTACGACAATAAAATTTTAAGTGTTGCATCTTACGATCTTCCGGAAGGTTTCAAGGCAAAAGGAATAAGCTGCGGCTTTGTGCTCGTGGATAAAAAACTTGATTATGGTGAGAAACTAATGCTTCAGGAAGGAAAAAGAAAGATAAAAGTAACGATTCTTAAAGATATCAGGCCTGACAGAACCGCAAGAAAAAAAATCAGTAATTTCATATAAAAAAAAAGAATAATAAAACATTAAGGAGAAAATGCCATGAAAGAAATAAATGAACTCAATATTCCTGAAAACGCAAAGTACACAAAGGATCATGAATGGGCAAGAATTGAGGGTGATGTTGCCGTTATAGGCATTAATGACTATGCCCAGGATCAGCTTGGAGACGTTGTTTTTGTTGAGCTTCCTGAAACAGGTGATTCATTTGAAAAAGGTGAGGAATTCGGAACAGTTGAATCGGTAAAATCGGTTTCTGAAATTTATATGCCTTTATCAGGTGAAGTGATCGAGTTAAATGAAACACTTGCAGACAGTCCTGAACTTGTCAATTCCGACCCATACGGAGACGGCTGGATTATTAAAGTAAAACCATCCGATGTTTCTGAAATGGATCAACTTATGGATAAAACAGCATACCTTGCAATGCTGAAAGGATGATTGCCATGCGTTATCTGCCACATACAAAAGAAGACATTGATGCAATGCTTGAAAAATCAGGCAAAGCATCACTTGATGATCTTTTTGAATCAATACCAGACCAGTGCCGCTTTACGGGAAAACTTGACCTTCCCGAAGCCCTTACAGAATGGGAACTTGATGCGCACATGGAAGCGTTGTCCTCGTCCATGGCGGCATTTCCAAAAAACAAAATTTTTATTGGTGCCGGGAGTTACTGCCACTATATTCCTGCTTCCGTGAAATACCTTTTAGGACGTTCGGAGTTTTCAACGGCCTACACTCCTTACCAGCCCGAGATAAGCCAGGGAACTCTACAGGGAAAATATGAGTTCCAGACCATGATAACAGAACTGCTTGGCATGGATGTTAGTACTGCTTCCCATTATGACGGGGGTACAGCCCTTGCCGAGGCCATGCTGATCTCACTTAAAAAAAAGAAAAATGTCAATAAGGTTGCTGTGTCTTCCCTTATTCATCCCCACCAGAGACAGATCATAAAAACCTATCTTTCGCCATCAGGTTGTGAAATCATTGAACTGCCGGTTAATGCTGACGGAAAAACAGATTTTTCTTCCCTTGATGGAATAGATGATATTGCAGGTATTGCAGTTCAGTCTCCCAATTTTTTTGGATGCATTGAAGACCTTGGCAGGGTAAAAGAGATCGCCGATGCCAAAAAAGCACTTTTTATTGTTTCATTTACAGAAGCCCTTGCATACGGACTTTTGAAAAATCCAGGATATTTCAAGGCAGACCTTGCAGTTGGTGAAGGTCAGAGCCTTGGTATTTCCCAGTCATTCGGAGGTGCAGGGCTTGGTATTCTTACAAGTACACAAAAACTTGTCAGAACCCTTCCCGGACGTCTCATTGGAAAAACAATTGATAAAAACGGCAAAAGGGGTTTTGTTTTAACCCTTGCCACAAGGGAGCAGCACATCAGAAGGGAAAAAGCAAGTTCCAATATCTGCTCCAACAACAGCCTCAACGCCATGACAGCTGCCATGTACCTTGCCTCTGTCGGGAAAACCGGAATAAGAGAAATCGCCCAGCAAAACCACGATAAAGCTGTTTTTCTAAAAAGTCAGCTTGAGGGTGCAGGCTTTACACCTGCTTTTTCCTCTCCGTTTTTTAATGAATTTGTCGTTAAGGTTCCGGACGGATTCAAGGCAAAAAGAGAATTGCTGAAAAAAGAAAAAGGCATTATTGCAGGGCTTGATCTTGAAAAATTTTATCCTTCATTGAAAGATCATTACCTGTTCTGTGCAACTGAGGTGTTTTCAAGAAAAGATATTGAAAACCTGATAAAGGGGGTGAAATAATGGAAAATATACTTGGAACAAAAGGCTTGATTTTTAACGAGCCCCTTTTATGGGAAAAAAGCACTCCCGGAAGATGCGGAGTTTCAATTCCAAAAAAGGATGTAGAGGAGTCTCTGCTTGATCCCGAGCTTACAGGAGATACTCCCGATCTTCCCGAATTAAGTGAAATTGACGTTGTAAGGCATTTTACACGGCTTTCACAGTGGAATTTCGGACTTGATTCAGGCATGTATCCTCTTGGGTCATGTACAATGAAATACAACCCTAAAACCAACGAAGTTCAGGCGGCACGGACAGGGCTTGCAAATTCCCATCCCCTTGCAGATGAGGATGTCTCCCAGGGTGCACTTAAAATGATGTACAACCTGGAAAAATACCTTGCCGAACTTACCGGAATGGATGCTGTAACACTTCAGCCCGCGGCAGGAGCCCATGGAGAACTTACAGGGATAATGACAATTCACGCTTTTTTTGCAAAAAGCGGAAAACAGCGTTCAAAAATCATCATACCGGATACTGCCCATGGAACCAATCCTGCAAGCGGAGCCCTCTGCGGTTATACTCCGGTTAATATTAAGTCAGGTGAAAAAGGGGTATTAACTCCTGAACTTGTAGCAGAAGTCATGGATGAGGATACTGCCGGCATCATGATCACCAACCCCAACACCCTCGGCCTTTTTGAAGAAAACATAAAGGCAGTTGCCGACATTGTCCATGCAAAGGGCGGTCTTGTGTACGGTGACGGTGCAAACATGAATGCCCTGATGGGAATTGTAAAGCCAGGGGCTATTGGCATAGATGTATTGCACTAAAAACAGCACAACACATTTTCAACACCTCATGACGGTGGAGGTACGGGCGAAGGTCCGCTAGATTTGATA
>CAZLBE010000255.1:0-4182 GCA_964557635.1 uncultured Desulfobacterales bacterium | reverse complement strand
AAAAATTATATTTATAGCCTGAACATATTTTTGTCAATTATTTTGCCTTTTTCCCGATAGGCCAGCAAAAAATGTATTTTATCCAATATTTACACCCTACCCGTAAATATCATGGGTATGAGCCTTTGACATGTAAAAAAATCAGTAAGAAGAAGTCACCGGAATTTATCCGCCTTGATGAAAAAACGCTTCATTATCTGCTGGAGTGCCTGTCGTTCAAGGCCGCACATTTTTGCAGCCTGGGTAATGTTGCCATTTGTAAGGGAAAGAGCTGCATTTATGTAATTGTGGTTAAACTCGTTTAATATTTTCTCCTTTGCATCTTTATAGGGCATTTTATTTACAGATGTTCTGTCCGGTACATTTTCAGAAGGTTCTGCATCCATGTTTTTCTTTTTGTTAAAGGAAATATCAGAGCACCTTATTGTATCTGCCTCTGAATAGATTATGCCCTGGATAAGCGTATTTTCAAGCTCTCTTACATTGCCGGGCCAGGAATATTTCATCAGCATTGCCATTAATTTTGAAGAAATCTTCTTTTCAGGTTTTTTAAGTTTTCTGCAGTGCTTGGTAACGAGATGCCCGGCGATGATTGGAATATCTGTAAGTCTGTCCCGTAAAGCCGGAAGTTCTATTGTGATAACATTTAATCTGTAAAAAAAATCCTCCCTGAATTCACCGTTTTCAATTTTTTTAACAAGATTTCTGTTGGTGGAGGCAATGATTCTCACATCAATTTTAGCGGATTTTGTATCCCCAAGGGGCTTGATCTCTTTTTCCTGGAGTACCCTTAAAAGCTTTGTCTGGATTACAGGCCCTATATCTCCTATTTCATCAAGGAAAATAGTTCCTTTGTCAGCTTCCTGAAAAAGTCCTTTCTTGTTACCGACGGCATTGGTAAAAGCCCCTTTTTTATAACCGAAAAGCTCGCTTTCAAGGATATGCTCAGGTACTGTGGGACAATTTACCACAACAAAAGGATTTTTTCCCCTGCTGCTCATGCTGTGAATGGATTGTGCAGTAAGATCCTTTCCTGTTCCGGATTCTCCGGTTATAAGCACTGTAATATCACTTTCTGCAACCATGGATATTTTATTGTAAACCTTCTGCATTGCAGGGCTTTCTCCGGTAAGTTTTGCAAAGCCTCCATTGTGCTCCATTGAAAGTCTTTTATTTTCCTTTAAAAGATGACTCCTCTCTAAAGCTTTTTTTACCTTAAAAATTATTTCATCCTGCTCAAATGGCTTTGAAATAAAGTCATAGGCTCCTTTTTTAATCGCTTTTACAGCAATATCAATACTGCCGAATGCCGTAATCATGACAATGGTAAGATCAGGATAATGCTCTTTTACATGTGCTAATAATTCAAATCCATCCATTTCCGGCATTTTAATATCACATAGCATAAGATCAAACTTTTCCTGCTCCAGAATACTTAGGGCAGTGCCTGCTGAAAAGGCCATTGTAACGTGAGTGTCAATTTCCGATTCAAGGATTCTTTTAATGAGCCTTGTCATATCTTTTTCATCATCAACAACAAGAATACCGGTTTTCATATTATACTGCCTCCTCTTTATGGGAAACTGCAGGAAGAACAATCGTAAATACTGTCCATTCTCCTTCACGGCTTTTAACCTTGATACTGCCGTTATGTTTTTTTATTATACCGTAACTCACTGAAAGTCCGAGTCCCGTACCCTGCCCTACGGGCTTTGTGGTAAAAAAAGGATCAAATATTTTAGCAAGATTAATTTTACTGATCCCTTTACCATTATCCTTTACCATAATAGTGATATTCTCTTTGTCATTTTTTTCAGTTTTTATATTAATCAACCCGTTTTTTTCCATGGCATGGCAGGCATTAATCATCAGGTTTATCATAACCTGCCTTAATTCCTGTTCATTGCCCGATACAAGTAACACGTCATCTGAAAAAAGATCTGAATTTATTTCAATATTGCGGAAATCGGAGTGATTGGTTAAAAATTTTACAACATCCTGTATTGTATTATTTATATTTAAAATTGTCTTTTTGGATGACCCTTTTCTCGAAAATGCAAGCAGATCGCTTACAATTGTTTTGCAGGTTTTAACATGTTTCTCTATGGTTTTAAGATCTTCGTAAGATGTGCCGTTTTTATCATCACCTGAGCTCTTGCTCTTCAATTCCTGCTTGAGCATCAACTGGGTATAACCTAAGATTATACCAAGAGGATTGTTAATTTCATGGGCAATTCCGGCGGAAAGTTCGCCAAGGGCAGCGAGTTTATCGGCCTGGGCAATCTGCTGTTCCATCTGTTTTTTTTCATTTATATTCTTTATAATAAAATGAAAAGTCTTTTCACACCCGAAAGCACCATAATCAATGGCTCCTGTGATCAGCACTCTAATGATGATCCCGTTTGACTGAATAAAATCGGTTTCTTCGTTAAGAACAAATTCATTTGCCAAAAAAGAGGTTCTGATCCTGTCCCATTCAGTATCAAAGGCAAAAAAACTGCTCACCGGCATCTCATTTATGATAATTTCATTTTTGGAGTAACCGGTCATTTCAACGCCGGTGGGGTTAATTTCAAGAATTTGAAAATCAGCATCCGTAACAATGATGATATCAAGGGACTGTTCAAATATTCTTCTGCATTTATACTCCGATGCAGTAAGACGTTCTGTTCTTTCTACAACCTGTCGTTCAAGGCTCTGGTTCAAACGTACAAGTTCGGAATGGGCAGCTTCCAGTTCCTCTCTGCCTGAAGAAATTTTTACATTGATCTTCCAGATCTGTTCAAAAAAAAGTGTTATCAACCCCACAAGGAAAAAAGAAACCGTGTTTATGGTACCTGTATAGGGTGCAATATCTGTCCAGATATAGCCAATGGATAAAAAGATAAAAAGCTGCCTCAGAATATGCCCTATGAATCTCGATACGGCAAAGATTGTAAAACCTGTGCATATCCATAGAAGATAAAGGAATACAGTATTATCAGAATCCTGGTCCCTCAGCCTTTTAGCAGTATGCAGGGATACAACGGAAAGTATCACCATGAGTATGGACCCTATGATATCCACTGTTAAAACAGGAAGATAAGAGATAATCATATTCCGGTCTTCCTCTTGTTCAATGCCCCGGCATGGGACTTTGATTTTTTTCTTTCCGTTTCAAGAATTTGTGAAAGGCCTTTATACAGCAAAAAAGCAGCAGGAACACAAAAAATATGATCCAATTTAAGCAAATAATATATAAGATCAAGTGCAGATGATTTATTTATACTTGTTATTTTAATTATCCACGGTGAAATATGCACAACTTTAACTGCCTGAATCTGATTATCAAGAAAATGAGCGCACATTGCATCCATATTCCACAGAATAAATAAAAATGCAGAATATTGAATCAGACGCCACCCTTTTTCTTTATCAAGAGCCTTGCCATTAATTACAAATATAATAATTACCATGGAAAAAAGAAAAAAAACATGGCCTAACTGGTGTACTATTATACCTTCTGATCCGCTGTGCATCTGGGTTGCAAAGGCATCTGCAGGGATAATCATACAAACCAAAAAAAAAGAAAGCAGTATGCTTATTGTATGAAAAAATATTTTTTTCTCAGAGTTGTCCATTTTTTATGGTGTTGGCCTCATGGCGGTTATACAAAACCTTATTTGAAATTTAATTTCTGAAAATATATAGAATAATCATAGATTCTGACAAATTTAAAAATAAACTCTTTCAATTTATGTGCTATTTTCATATAACCGCCATGAGGCGGATCTGGATTGGCCTGACCCGTCTTACAACAAAGTATGAAATAGGCGTAAAAATTTGCATTGTATTTCTTATAAAATGTCCATGATACGGTTTATATTAAAATTATTTAAATTTATTGTAACCGTTCACAGCCAATTAGTGGACGGTAAGCGGTTACAGCGTGCTGCAGATGCAAGGCGGCGGGCAAGCAGACGAAGTACTAAAGCGAGCTATGCCCGCAACCCATGTGCTTACCTCAATTTCTTGTTTTTTATTACAAAAAATCAGTGGTAAGGCACTAATGTACTTCAAATGCAAAGCCAACGCTGCAGGTGAAGTGCCATGTGAACACTTACAATTGATTAATAACAGCAGAGGGGAAAAGTGTAAACCAATAATGATAAAAATCGATTTAAATTTTTTTGTTAACCTGTC
>CAZLBE010000254.1:0-4209 GCA_964557635.1 uncultured Desulfobacterales bacterium | reverse complement strand
TTTTTAAATTTTTTGTAAGTTTTATAAGAAATAACACGTAAACTATTACGTTGATTTCATAATTCGTTGTGAGGCAATCTGGGCCAAATCCAGATCGGCCTCATGGCCGTTATAATGAGTTTGAAAATGGATTATTTGGAATCTGACTAAGGCAGTTGGAATATTATTCAATTTTTTGAAAGAAAAACCAGAATTTAAAGAATCCATAAATAATAATAATAAAAGAAAAAATATCAGCGCTGATCAGTGAAGATCTGTGGCTGAAAATGAATAATAACAAATTAGAATTAAAAAGGGAGAGATATTAAATTATGTGCATCATTGCACCTTCCATTCTTTCGGCAGATTTTACAATGCTTGGAGATGAAATTAAAAATGTGGAAAAAGCAGGTGCCAACTGGCTGCATATCGACGTAATGGACGGCCATTTCGTGCCGAACATCTCTTATGGCCCGGTAATTGTTAAAGCATGCAGAAAAGTCACAAAACTTCCCCTTGATGTTCATTTAATGATAGAAAGACCTGATTTTTTTATACCGGAATTTGTTGAATCCGGTGCAGATCTTATCTCTGTGCATGCCGAGGCATGTATTCACCTTGACAGATCAATAAATCTTATTAAAAGCTTTACAGGAATGAAGGCCGGTGTTGCCCTGAATCCGGCAACTTCACTGAACTGCCTTGAATGGGTAATAAAAGATCTTGATTTTGTCCTTATCATGGGTGTTAATCCGGGTTTTGGAGGCCAGAGCTTTATTAAATCAACCATTAAAAAAATTGAAG
Source organism: uncultured Desulfobacterales bacterium (assembly GCA_964557635.1). Lineage (GTDB taxonomy): Bacteria > Desulfobacterota > Desulfobacteria > Desulfobacterales > Desulfobacteraceae > WGCX01. The sequence goes on along the minus strand of CAZLBE010000254.1, from coordinate 3,426 downwards.
TCTTAAGTTCAATGATAAAAAACAGCGGTTCACAGGCAATTATCCAGGTTGACGGAGGTGTGGGACCATCAACTATTGCTGAGATCTCAAAGGCAGGAGCAACATCTTTTGTTGCAGGGTCAGCTATTTTTAAAACAAAAAACTATAAAAAGGCCATAGAAATTCTTAGGGAAAAGGCAGAAACATCAGGAGCTGAATATGAACAAAATTAAAAAAGGAACTTTGCAGGGGGAAAAAAATAAAATCATTCGCCCTGAAATTGGCGTGATTCATGGCCCTAATCTTGATATGCTGGGAAAACGCGAACCTGAAATTTACGGAAGTGAAACCCTTGAAGATATAAATAATTTCCTCAACTCAAGGGCAGAGGAACTTGGTATTGATTTAATTTGCTTTCAGTCCAATTATGAAGGCGGGCTTGTTGAAAAAATCCACGAGGCATATGAAAAAAAATGGGACGGTATTATTATCAATCCCGGAGCCTATACCCATACAAGCGTTGCCATACGAGATGCTCTTCTTATCCTTTCCGTGCCCATCATAGAGGTACATCTCTCAAATATTCACAAAAGAGATGATTTCAGGCATAAATCTCTTATTTCAGATGTTGCAGCAGGCCAGATCATTGGATTTAAATCCATGGGGTATGAAATGGCACTTAACGCCCTTGCAAAAATGGTGTTTACTTCTAAAATTTAAAAACGTACTTTTTTATCCTTTGCACAGAGCTTTATCATCTTTTTCCAGGGTTTCTCTTGCAGCCTTCTGGTATGCTTTTATCCTGTCTTTGATCGTGTCATCTGACATGGCTAAAATTTTTGCAGCAGCAAGGGCTGCATTGGCAGGTTCCAGCACAGTCATAGGTGCAACAGAGGAGGGCATTCTCAGGCTGGAGTATATATCGCTTCCTGCAAATTTATCACTGTACGGCGGACAGGAAATGACCGGGCACCATGTCTGTGCGTCTGCAAATCCACTAAGGGCATTACTTCTTCCTGCTATTGTGATAAAAACAACTTTTTCTTTTTCATATTCTTTTATAATTTCATAGCACTTCATTGGAACTTTATGGGCTGATGCCACGCGTAAAATACTCTTTACACCAAATTTACTGAGGTTTTCTTTAATTTTTTCGCACCATTTAAGATCGCTTTTCGATCCCATTATTATTACGGCCGTGGCCATGTTTTATCTCTCCTGTAATTTTAGGACAATGCAAACAACAAAATCTACCATACAACTTGTCTTTTTACCTCGTTTCCGCATTGTGTCAGATTTTTTAATGCGTTTTACTGATTGAGTCTGCTAATTATAATTCATTTAATTATAATTCATTTTATGTTTTTGAAACAATCACTTTGTTACGTCCTGTTTGTTTGGCTTCATACAGCGCCATGTCTGCCTGATAAAGCACCTGCTTTATGGACTGGCCGCAAGTTCTGAATGCTACTCCCGCACTGATGCTGAAACGCTCTTTATCTAATGGAGATGGCAGTTGAAGCTGCGAAATTCTGCTGCTAACCCTTTCAGCAATATGCACAGCCTGTTTTGCATCTTCACCTGCGATAAAAACTGCGAACTCCTCCCCGCCTATTCTGACAGGGATATCACTTTCCCTTACAGCATCTAAAATAATACCTGAAATCGATTTTAATACTGTATCTCCTTCGTTGTGGCCATAGGTATCATTAATACGTTTAAACAGATCTATATCAAACATTATAACGGCAATGTCCGTTGACGGATTTCTGTCCTGGAGACTGAACAGGCGGCTGACAGCCTCATTCATATAAACCCTTGTGTAAAGACCTGTAAGGGGATCTTTTATAGCCTGCTCATAAAATTTCTGTTTTTCAATCTCCATGCTTCTTTGAATCATTTCCCTTTCAACAGCCACGTTTAATGGTGTTGCAATCTGCATCAGGGTTCTGGACGTTTCATTGTCAAGCATTAGTTGATCGGAAAACCTGATTATTGCCATACCGTGAATTTTTTTATTTTCAGAGGAGATAAGAGGCAAAATAGCAGATTGTTTTTTTTCAGTTTCCAATGTTTTATCTGCAGAGTCATAAGGCTCGATAACCAGTTTATTGCCATATTTTTTTTCCCAGGCCAGTTTGTCCATTCCCATGAGCCCTTTGAATTTCTCCGGCAGATCTGCTTCAACGCCACGAAACATGTTTTCTTCGGAAATGTGCAGAATTTTTTTTGATTCGTTCATGGCATAGCACTCAAATGTTTCAACGGGAAGTATTTTTTGAATTAATTCCAGCAGAGATCTGCCGATATCAGAAAATGATCGGTAAAGTATCATGGTTTCCATGGATTCTCTTAAAATTCTGTTAAGTTTGGATAAATGGATAATATCAGTATTGGTCTCGGCCATCATAAAAAGGCCGCAGTCAATATTTTTAAGCTGGTTAAAATAAAAATTTACCATTGGTTCAGGAATAATAAATCCATGCTGGGGTGCTATCATTTTAACGGGATGCGCCTCAAGCCTGCATAATCCGCTAAACAGGATTTCCCTTGACGGCATATAATGTTCATGGAAAAATTTCATACCTTCAAAATAGGATTCATCATCTGCGAACAAAGAAGAACTCTCGACAAAGGCACCAAAAATATCACTTGAAAACAGTATTCCGCTCTGTCTGTCAAATGTACAGAATGCGCCTGGAAAGTGCAGATAGGGTGTAAAGATAAACTCAAGCTTTCTGCCTTCTGAAAGTGTCAGCTGCCAGTTGTTTTTTTCAACGCACCACATGGGAAGGTCAAGGGCATAGTGTTTCAACAGGGCAATGGCGCGCCAGTGACTGATGATCATGGCATCATCTCTTGTTACAAGCTGATCTATAAGACCAAGCGACCCGGTAATATCAGGATCCTGATGCTGGCAGATAAAATACCTTATGTGATTAAAAGGTACAATTGTTTCAACTTTTTTGAGCACATACTTGAATGTCAGCTTTGATCCGGGATCCACAAGGACTGATTCCGTCCCGTTTTCAATGAGGTAAACATGACATTGAAATTTATCATCCTCAAGTACGTGTCCTACCCACCAGATGTGATCTGAAAGCCTGATGGCCTCGTCCCGGTTAATATTGTTGTTTAAACTCTGATTTGTCATATTATGAATGCCTTTTTATTTTGTATTTCAAGTATTACTGCCATGAGGCGGCGCTGGATTTACCCAGTCGCCTCTCAACAAATATAGGGCCGAAGGCGCGAAGCCAATAGAATGCTGCTGGTTTGCATTCTATTTCTTATAAACGGCCATGAGGCCGATCTAGTTTGGCCCAGATTGCCTCTCAACAAATTTAGAAATAAAAGTAATGGTTTACATTTTATTTCATATAAAGAAAACTGGCGCAGATATGTTTAATCCATGGGAAAACAAAATGAGCAAAAAAACCAGAATAT
>CAZLBE010000253.1:0-4211 GCA_964557635.1 uncultured Desulfobacterales bacterium | reverse complement strand
TTCAGAAAAGAAAGGTGTAAACGCAGGTTTGACAGGAGAAAAAGTGGAAGGGAAGGCATTGTGGTATCCCTTTAAACTGTGAATAACAGGCGAACCAGAAGAGACAGAAGACATGTGAAATAAGGAATATTTTTTAATGGATCAAATTGAAGTAAAAGGCGGCAAAAAACTCAAAGGAGAAGTGGTTATCAGCGGGGCAAAAAATGCCGCACTGCCATTGCTTGCTTCATCTATTCTGGTTGATGGTGAAACTGTGTTTCACAATGTTCCTGATCTAATGGATATAAAAAGTATAAAATTTTTACTTGAAGATCTTGGCGCAAAGTGTTTTACGGACAAAGACTGTGTAAAAATCGACGGAAGTGGTATAAATAAAATTGAAGCCCAATATGATCTTGTCAGAAAAATGCGTGCTTCCATTCTGGTTTTAGGCCCTTTAATCGCAAAATTCGGCCATGCAAGGGTTTCTCTCCCAGGCGGATGTGCTATTGGCGCAAGACCCGTTAATATGCATCTTACAGGGCTTGAAGCCCTTGGCGCAAAAATTTCCATTGATCATGGTTATATTGAAGCAAAAGCTGACAGATTAAAGGGAAATGAAATATATTTTGATATCCCAACTGTGACCGGAACTGAAAATCTGATGATGGCTGCAAGCATAGCACAGGGAACAACTATTTTAAGAAATTCTGCAAGAGAACCGGAGATTGTTGCACTTGCAGACACCTTGAATGCCATGGGGGCAGACATAAGGGGCGCAGGTACTGCATTAATTAAAATTAACGGTGTCAGAGCTCTAAAACCTGCTGAAGTTTCCGTTATTCCGGACAGGATTGAGGCAGGAACTTTTATGGTTGCAGCTGCTGCCACGGGCGGAGATGTTCTTATAAAAGGATGCGAGCCTGAGAATATGGGCGGGATCATAAACAAACTCAAACAGACAGGTTCAATTGTTGAAATTTCAGATAATGATATAAATGTCAGGGCAGGGGAGAGGATCTTAAGCACAGACATAAAAACCCTTCCTTATCCCGGGTTTCCAACTGACATGCAGGCCCAGTTCATGGCTCTTATGTCCATTGCCGAAGGAAACAGTGTAATACACGAAACAATATTTGAAAACAGATTTATGCATGTTAATGAACTGTTGAGAATGGGAGCTGATATCTCAATTTCAGGGGGGAGGTATGCAAATGTAAGGGGAGTTAAAAACCTTTCAGGAGCTCCTGTCATGGCATCTGATTTAAGGGCAAGTGCTTCCCTTGTGATTGCAGGCCTTGTTGCAAAGGGAACAACCACAATAAGCAGGGTATATCACATTGACCGCGGATATGAGTCAATTGAAAAAAAATTTTCAAATATTGGTGCTGATATAAAACGTATCAAAGTATAACGGGAGAAACCGGATTGGAGTGAATTCTGAAACGTATGGGAAAACTTATCGTGTACCTCCAATAATTTTTGCCTTTCTCGTCTTTGTGACCGGAATTGTTGCAGGCAGTATTTATACTCAATTTAAATTAATTTCCTCATTTTTTGTTTTATTTATCCTATTTTTTATTATCGTAAAATTATTTAAAAGAGAATCAATTGCAATTTTAACTTTGATTCTCTTTTTCTTTCTTGGGTATTTTCTTATATCATCTGCCTTAAATCCATTTATTCAAAAAAATCATATCTCACATTATACCGATAAAGGAAAATTTTGGATAAGATGCAGGGTTGTTTCTTTGCCCGTTGTATTAAAAAATATGGAAAAACTCATTGTTTCTGTGGAAACAATAGGGATAAAAAAAGCATTTTATGACAAAAGAGATCATTACCATCAAAGGGAAAAAGCAAAATCACATAAGAACTATGCTAAATTACGTAAAAGAAATGCTAAATCAAAGAAAAGAAATACAAAATTACACAAGACCTATTTTAAAACAAAACATGTAACAGGAAAAATAAAACTTACAGTACATGGAAATTGTTTAAGATATTATGACAAAATAAGATATGGCGATGAAATACAATTTTTCGGTAAAATAAAATCGATACATAATTTTAACAACCCAGGAGGATTTGATTATCAGCGGTATATGAAACTTAAATCTGTTTTCGGCAGTGCCTGGGCAGAAATGGATAAAATTAAAATTCTGCACCCTAAAAAAAATCACAGATTTTTTTTGTCATTTATACGTTCACTTGAAGATTTCAGGGATAATTTTTCTTTATTTATCTTTAGAAAAATCAATAATCAAAGAACAGCTGCTGTGTTAAGCGCCATTATTACAGGGAAAAAAGAACTCATTGATAAAAATTTAAGAAAAGAGTTCTCCAGGGCCGGAGCAAGCCATATACTTGCAATTTCCGGCCTGCACCTCTCCATTGTTTCACTTGTTTTCTTTTATTTTTTTAATTTTCTGCTCTCTTTTTCCAAGCCTCTTCTCATTCGGGCATGGAGTAGAAAAGGCGCCGCTGTTCTGACTCTTTTTCCTCTATTATTTTATGCAGTCCTGTCGGGATTTTCACCTTCCACAAGAAGGGCATTTATAATGATTGCTGTTTTCATGTTTTCCTTTGTTGCTGAAAGGGAAGCTGATTCCTTAAATTCACTTGCACTTGCCGGCATTATCGTACTTCTCATTGATCCAGGTGCTGTTTTCTCGATTTCTTTCCAGCTTTCCTTTACCGCTGTTTTGTTTATTATTCTTGGATTTTATTTAATTGGAAAATTAAATTTTAAACAAAAAACAAATCTTATAAACAGATTGTTTTTTTTTATTTTAACTTCAATTTTTGCCATTACAGGAACTCAAATTCTTGTAATGCGCTATTTTAATATTACTTCCTTCGCAGGGGTATTAACCAATCTTTTGCTGATACCTGCTGCAGGGTTTGGTGCTGTTCCCCTTGGTCTTTCTGCACTTTTAATTCACCCCTTTTCCATACCTGTTTCAGGTTTTCTTGTGAAATGTGCAGGTGTTATCCTTTCTTTCTGTCTTGTTTTTATCCACCATATTGCAGGTTTGTCCTTTTCATGGGCAAGGACTGTCACACCTGATCATATGGAAATATTTTGTTATTATCTGTTTTTTGCAGGTATTTTCCTTTTATTTGATAATAAAAAAAAAGCCGGGCTTTTCTGTATGATTTTAGCCATGGCAGTTTTTTCCGGAAATGAAATTATATGTTTAAAGCGCAGATTTTTTAATAAAAACATCTATGTTACCATACTTGACGTGGGGCAGGGCAGCAGTGCACTTATCGAACTTCCCCAGGGGAAAAGAGTCCTTGTTGACGGTGGGGGATTCTCTTATTTTTCAAATTTTGATACAGGTGAATATATTGTGGCGCCTTTTTTATGGCAAAAAAAAATAATGGATATTGACATGGTTGTTTTAAGCCATCCTGAATCCGACCATATGAACGGTCTTGTTTATATTTTTAAAAATTTCAAGGTGAAAAAATTCATAAAAAATTGTGACACAAGAGAAATCTCTGCCTATAAGGATCTTATGAAAGCTGTGACGGTCAACAAGTCAGAAATTGAAATCATATCTGACAAAGAGAAAAAAATTAATATTTCCGGGGCATGTCTTGATTTTTTTAATCCTTTTATTAAATGCACAAATGCAGGTGAACCCCATAAAGACCTTAATAATAATTCCGTTGTTTTCAGGCTTTCGTTTAAAAAGAGATCAATACTTTTCCCCGGAGATATTATGATAGATGCTGAAAAAAAAATAGTATTAACAGAAAATAAAAATTTGAGATCCAATGTCCTTATTTCACCACACCATGGAAGTTCAACATCAAGTTCTGATTTTTTTCTTGATAAAATAGATCCTCAAAGTGTAGTAATATCCTGTGGACGGCATAACAGGTTCCATTTTCCACATTTATCTGTAATTAAGAGATACAAAAGAAGAAGAATAAAAATATTCAGAACAGATTTAACCGGCGCAATTGAAATATGCTCCAACGGGACAGAACTTAAGGTTATAACCGCCATGGGGCGGAAAGGTAAATAAATTTGTACTATTTCTATTTTTCATATGCTTTTATTATTGCCATTGTCATTTTTGTTTTATCTTTAAAACAGAATGAATCAAAATGGTGGGGGGTTTTGGTTTTTTTTTCACCGATAACCGCACCTTTTTATTTTTTAAAGGCAAAAGAAAAAAAAGGGATAATTCCAGCGTTGATTACGGCGCTAATTTTTA
>CAZLBE010000252.1:0-4218 GCA_964557635.1 uncultured Desulfobacterales bacterium | reverse complement strand
TAATACTGCATAAGATGCATCTAAATTTGGCAGATGTCAGGAGCTCTGAATTTTGGAAAAAAAAATGAAAAAACAAAAACTGGGAAATTCAGAGATATTTATTTCTCCCATGGGCCTGGGATGCTGGGGGATGTCGCATGTATACGGTTATGCAGACCGGGATGAATCCATTGCAACCATTGGCATGGCAGTGGATATGGGGATCAATTTATTGGACACTGCCGACATTTACGGAAACGGGGACAATGAAATATTGGTGGGAGAAGCCATAAGAGGAATACGTCAAAACGTTGTGATATCTTCAAAATTCGGATTCACAGGTAATGAGCACGGGGCGCTGGAGATTTGTGGAAGGCCTGATTATGTGAAGCAGGCGTGTGACGCAAGCCTTAAAAGGCTGGGTACTGACTTTATAGATATTTATCATTTGCACAGGGTAGATCCGAAAGTTCCCATTGATGAAACAGTGGGGGCCATGGCAGAATTGATCAAACAGGGAAAAGTAAGATCCCTGGGCTTATCCGAAGTATATCTGCAGTCACCTTGAAAAAATTAACGCCTTTGCAACGGATAAAGGGGTTACTGCAAGTCAACTGGCATTAAGCTGGTTAATGCATCAGGGACCAGACGTTTTCCCTGTTCCGGGTATGAAAAGACGTAAATATTTACAGGAAAACCTGGAAGCAGTAAATGTTACCCTGACCCCGGAAGAACTGGACTTTTTGCGTGAGGTTACCGCTGGAATATCAGGAAGCAGGCACAATGAAACTAATCTGAAATTCATTGACCAATGATGCCAATGCCCCCATGGAAATATTTTTAAATTATGAATTTTATGACTGCCAGATAAAGGGAAAATTTTCGTGTTTCAATGATATGCCGGCCTTCCACTGGGTCCAGACCGGAACGTTCCATAAGATCCAGCAGGACCGTTTTCCGGGCAATATTGAGTCCTTTAACAAAATAAGCCTTAGCAGTTTTGAGGTGCACCATCATTTTGTCCACATCAACAGGTATTTGATTCAACCGGAACAACTCTTCTACTGACAACTGCGGATTTGCCGCTTTAGTGGCTGTCATTAACACGGATAATTAGTTTACCGAAATTTTCACCACTTAACATGCCGATAAATGCCCTGGGGGCATTCTCTAATCCATCGATAATATGCTCACGGTATTTTATCCGGCCTTCTGCCAGCCATTGGGACATATCCTTTGCAAATTCATCATAGCGATGGCCATAATCATCAAAAATGATAAATCCTTTAACTGTTAACCGCTTTATTAAAATTTTACTCATAAGAAGGGATAAACGGTCCGGTCCTTCGGGAAGATGGGTTGCGTTGTACTGGGAAACAAGTCCGCATACCGGAATTCTGGCCTTTGTATTGAGTTTAGGCAGAACCGCATCAAATACTTTACCCCCAACGCTTTCAAAATAGATATCAATTCCTCTGGGACAGGCCTTGCTGAGCTGCTCTGCAAAATCTGAAGATTTATGATTTAGACATTCATCAAACCCAAGGACTTCTTTTGCATAACTGCATTTTTCACTTCCTCCGGCAACACCCACAACATGGCAGCCCTTTAATTTTCCTATCTGCCCCACCGTAGCACCAACCGGGCCTGTTGCGGCGGCGACCACAAGAGTCTCTTCCGGTTTGGGCCGGCCGATATCCAATAATCCCATGTAAGCTGTAAATCCGGGCATGCCTAATATTCCCAATGCATAGGAGGCATTTTCAGGGGCATCTCCCAGTCTTGTCAGGCCGGTTCCGTCTGAAAGGGCATAATCCTGCCACCCGCTGTAAGCAAGTACCCATTCCCCTTTCCTGTAATCGGGGTGCCGGGATGTTTCAACCTGGGAAATTGTTGCCCCCACCATCACTTCATCGATCTTGACAGGGTCGGCATAGGAGGGTGCACTGCTCATCCTGCCTCTCATATAAGGGTCAAGGGACAGATATTCGGTGCGCAAAAGGATCTGGCCATTTGCCGGTTCTGGAATCGGGGTGGTGTCCAGGCGAAAATTTTTTAAAACCGGCTTGCCATGGGGACGCTTGGCCAGTACGAAACAGCGGTTTTGTTCATTATTTTGAGTCATTATTTACTCCTTTTTGTTTTTTCTTGGCAGCGCAGTGCAGGGCCTCTTTCATAAACAGAGTTGAAAAGCACTTGTTGCATGAGATGCAGGATGCTTTTTTCAGGTCTCCTTTTGACCATCTTTTAATAAGGTCAGGTTCCCGGATAAGCGGTCTTGCCAGGGCAACATAATCTGCAAGCCCTGAGGTGATAACTTCTTCTGCGATGTTAAAGGATAAGAACCCTCCCACAAGAATAAGGGGTGTCCCTATTTCCTTTTTAAAGATTTCAGCAGCTTTTCTATAGTACACTTCCCGGTCTTCCGACTTTGATGTACCGATCCTGGAGGGGATGAGTTTGCCGGATTCAAAGGTTCCGCCGCTCATTTCGATGGCGTTCATTCCCCTATCTTCAAGCATATGGCAGACTTTTATTGTCTCTGCCAGCGTCATCCCGCCGTCAAGAAAATCCTCTGAATTTATTTTGATCAGGACAGGAAATGAGTTTCCCACCTGCTGCCTGATCTCTTCGTAAACCTTGATAAGCAGTTTTGCCCGGTTTTCAAGGCTTCCTCCGTAATTATCCCTGCGCCTGTTATAATATGGAGATAAAAACTGACTGAGCAGATACCCGTGGGCCGCGTGGATTTCAATGGCATCAAAACCTGCCTGAACCGCTCTTTTGGCTGCATCACCAAAGGCTTTCACCGTTCTTTGAATATCATCTTCCGTCATGGCCGATGCTTTTTTATCACCATCTTGAACTACATCCGAGGGACCTAAGGGTGCTGCATCGCCTTTTCCAATACCCCTCATCCCGGCATGGGCAAGCTGTGCTGCAACAAGGCCGCCATTTTCATGGACAGTGGAAGTTAACTGCTTTAAGCCTTCGATCATTTCGTCTGAATATATCCCCATCTGGCGGGGGCCGGCCTGGCCTTCTTTTATGACATGGGTGTGACCTGTAATAATCAGGCCTACTTCCCCCCGGGCAAGTTCTGCCATGCAGTTCAGCAGCTTTTCAGTCACAGAACCGTCAAGCCCTGCCATTGCCTCATAGGTTGCAGATCTTACAAAACGATTTTTCAGTTTCATTCCATTGATTGTTGTTGATTCAAATAGTTTCGACATTTTTCCTCCTTTTATTCCATTTGTTGGATCTCCCTCAGACAGCATCTTATGCAGAATTTTACGCTCCTCAAGCCCCGGTATAATACCGCCGATCTCTCCTTCAATTACCGTTACACCATCTCCTTTAATAATCGTGAAGGATGCTTTGGCCCGTCCCTTTTGATCTATGACTGTAATTACCCAATTGCATGTGATTGTTTCACCAACATATACGGGACCTTTGAATCGAAAGTTCATAAAAGAAGCTAACCACCCAATCTGTCCTCCAATTTCAGTAACCAGGCTTGCCGTGAGCAGTCCATGGCAAATTACCGCCGGGAATTTTTTCACTTCAGCAAAGCGGGCATCGAAATGAATCGGGTTGTAGTCTCGGGATATTTTTGCAAAAAGAGTAACTTCATCATCTGTGAATGTCCGTGTTGTTCTGAATGAGTCCCCGACTTGAAGGCCCTCAGCGGCCCGTTCTCTGAGACCTGTCATTTTTCACTCTCCTTTTTCCTTTATTTTTCTGGCAAAAACATAAAAGAATCCACATGCTGCCGGAAAATTAAAAAAATTAAAATGCAGGCATATATGAGCATTATTCAAGTGTGAGCATCATAAATATATAGGCTCCGTCATTAATATCTATTGTCAGATTCGCCCCCCTTGTTTCAGCGTAATGAATCCAGGCGGGTTGCTTTTGTGTTCCGCATTCACGATTTGGATAAAATTCTCCTGTTTGCCCGTTTTTCCAGGAAAGAACCATGCAGGTACTGCATTTTGTCAATGCAATTTTCTTTGCAGCCTTTTCTGCTTTTAAAAAATCAAGTTCCGGGCCATCTATATTATATTTAATGTACTCATGGGGAGCTTCTCCCGGTTCTGAAAAAATCTGCGCCATTTTTACCTCCGGTTAACACGTTTAAATCACATGAATATTGTATGAAATGGAACGTAAATTATTATGTTCTATTGGCTTAGACCTTATGAATAACGTTTGTTACAACGCCCCATACCTCAAAAG
>CAZLBE010000251.1:0-4229 GCA_964557635.1 uncultured Desulfobacterales bacterium | reverse complement strand
CTTCGGCCCTATATTTGTCAGAATCTTTGATTCTTAGAGGCGGCTGGGCCAATCCAGATCGGCCTCATGGCCGTTATCCGGGAATCACCTGTATTTCCCAGGATAAAGGTTTTTCTTTTTTTTCTTCTGCCTGTTTCTTCTTTTTTAAATGTTCATTATCCTGTTCACCGCTGGCCACAACCTCTTTTATTGTTACATTTTTAACATTGTGTTTAATTATTTTTTTTGCATGTTTTCCTGCAACCACTGTTCCTGCCATAATTTCGCCCGTTGATTTAATCATGGCAATACCAGGCGTTTCTTTACCCCAGGCAATTAAATTTTCCTTTTCTGTCAAAAATTCTTTAAGTTTGTCCCTTTGCAGAGCAATGGAGATATTTAAACGTGCAATTTTCTTATCCTGAATATCGGTCTTTTCAAAGTATCTATTCAATTGCAGCTCAGCTTCTTTAGCATTTTTTTTGAGTTTATTTAATCTTTCCTTTAATTCATTGGCTTTCTGCAGTTCATTTTTAACGTCAAGGGATGAAATTTTTGACATAATGTTTTCTATTTCCAATCGGGCTTTATCCTGTACCTGGGCAAGCATCGTAATCCTGTCCTGATTTTTTTTGTTATTTTCCTCAAGCCTTTCTTTCTTTTTTTCAGATAAGTTTAAATTCATTTGTTGATCGTAGATTTTATTTTCCAGTTTTTCTGTTTCCTTTAATATGAAAATATCAATACCCGTTGTAATAATAGATGGCATGGACATCTCAGTTCCTATATCTTTAACATATACACCCATCTTTGAAGTGATTCTTGAATTTAAAATTTTGCCTCTTTTAATAATGCAGGCACCGCTGTTTTCTATTGTCGAGTCTACAATTTCCTTTGTAATATCGATATTTCCCATGGATAATATAGTTGATTTGTGGATAAATTTTGCCCGGATATTTCCCCTTGAATATATACGCGCTTTGCTTATAATCCCATTCACTGTGATATTACCGTCGGCATGGATAATTCCACCGTCTATTTCATTTGCCGAGATATTATCGCCTTTAACCTTGAATCCGTTCTGAACACAGCCTCTTATTCTTATATTTCCCTGATAACTTACATGGCCTGTTTCATAATCTACATCCTGTCTTGTAACGAATTCATCAAGCACACTTACAACTCCTGCCCATGAAAGTTTTGGCTGCCCGTCAATTGAAGCTATTATTTTTGTGTTGTTATCAGCAAAAAAAGCTCCTTTATCATATTTTAGTTTGGTATCTGCTGGAGGTTTTGCAGGAATAATATCACCAAATATATTTTTGCCGTCTTTTCCTTTAACAGCGGGGATTTTTTTGGCAAGAATTGTTCCTTTCTTTACATATGGGATTTTTCCTCTGTCTTTAAAATCAATTTTACCGTCTTTGTCGATTTCGCCTGGTTTGAGTCTGTTTGTATCAAAAAAATATTGAATTTTACTGTCTTTTCCAGGGTCAGGTTTTTGCCCCATGGCCACTCTAAAGGGTTTTTTACTAAATATTTTTGATTTTATAAAACCTTTGATCAGGGTATAATCCACAATTCCAAAGGTGATGTTTTCATCTTCCAGAATATCAAGAATGTCCTTTACTGTTGTATTTTTATTAAAATTTTTTGTTTTTAAAAAGTAGGCTGCAAGTCCGTCCTCAGGGATAACAAGTTTTAATCCCAAAGGAAATATTTTTGTTCTGGCAAAATTTAGATCAATATCATTTTCTTTTGGCCTGGAACTTGTAGATTCTTTTTCAATCTCTTCTGCTCTTTTCCGAATTTGCGTTGATGATTTGTTCTTATGCTCTACTATGTTACTTTTTCTTTGTTGACTTAAATGGTCTGCTTTCTGTTTTTCATCGGCTAAAATTTCATTTGTATTTTTTTCTTTTTTTTCTTTTTCTTTTTGAAGTCTATCTTTTTCCTGAAGTCTTTGTTGTTCCTTAAGGATCATATCTCTTTCGGCAGAAGAAATTATTCCTGCTTCAACAAGGATAGTTCCTATGGGTCTTGCCTTTTTTTTAAGCGTTATTTCTTTTTTCTGCTCATCAAGCGCCATTTCAACAAGACTTTTATTGATTAGACCTAAATTAATGGCGATGACTCCGAATCTGATATCCTTTTGCCTCAATACCATAGCTTTAGCTGCAGTGCTAAGTCTTTTCATATCCCGGTCGGAAAAGAGCTTTTTTGAAACAAAATATTTTTCAAGGGCTTCGTCAATATTTTTATTGTCAGCACAGTGGGCAAGAGCTTTTTTCAGTTCTTCTTCCTTGATAAGAGAATGCTTCAGCGCTAATTGTCCTATAACTGGATAGTCAGTTTTTGTATTTATATCGGACATTATGATCTGCTCCCTTCATTAAAAGGTAACCGTTCTCAGGCAATTCACGAACTGTAAACGCTTACATTAAAAGATTGCTGCAATGATGCCTGCAAGGATAAAATGAAATTCAACAATAAATTCAAGGCGTATCCCGGGCAGCATGGACTTTTTTTCAGTATAAATAATAAAAGACAGAAGAGAAACAGGAAGAAAAGCAAGATAAAAGCCGATGTCTTGTATAATTCCATACTTTGACGAAAAGGCAAGAATTAAAAAAATTAATATTAAAATAGTTTTTATCAGTATCATACTTTTTTTTTCGCCAAGCAGTATGGGCAGGGTCTCTTTCCCGGTGATTCGATCTCCTTGCATTTCCAGTATATTAAAAAAAGCAGTTCTTGCAAAAACAAGCCCTGTTGAAAAGAAAAAAACCGGTAACACACTGATATTTAAAGGCTCTGAAACGGCTGGCAAAACAGAGGTGACTATTCCCCAGGCAAGGGCAATTAAAATTGTTTTGGAACCTGGTATGTCTTTTATACTTTTTATTTTTTTTGTTTTAGTAAAGCCGGGCAAAAATTTACGATTGTATGAAAGGCCCAGGATGCTCATGACAGCCAGCATAAAAAAAGAAAAATAATTATTCCCAAAGGCAAGAATAAGACCGGCAGCCCCGCTTACAACAGCCAGCGCAGATAGTGGTATGGCATTTTTTTTGTAGAATGCAGCCCTGTCCGGGTTGTTATATCTATCGGATTTTATGGTAAAAAGATTGTTGATGATCTGCATGGAGAGCACATAGACCATTGCAATGGCAGCATGGTTAAAGCTATTATGATAGTCTAACCCTTCAAGCCTGACACATGCGAATGTTAAGCATCCAGCTCCAAGGGAGAGCAGGATATTGGTTTTAAGCAAAAAATTAATAATCTGTAAAATAATTGGATTGTAAAATTTGTCTGCAAGTGCATTTTCTATTGTTTTGCAGGTTTTGTTGATTATCCAGTTTGGCGTTGAGGCTCCTGCGGTAACTGCTACGGAGGATGCCTGTGCGATCTATATGGATCCAGAATCAAATACTGCAGACAAATGTACTTACTGTGCACACAGAATCGAGTCAAGCTTAATGCCTGCTTGTGTTGTGGCATGCCCGGTTGAGGCAAATATCTTCGGTGATCTTGAAGATCCTACAAGTCACATCAGCCGTTATATCAGTATGGATAAAAAAGTCCAGGTTAGAAAACCTGAGAAAAATACCAAACCAACACACTTCTATGTTGGCGGCGGTCAAGCTCAGCTTAACCCGCTTGCAGCAAAAAGACCTGAAGGGTATAACCTTTTCAATAACATCACACACTTAAAACACATAGGAGCGCACTAATGATTGAACATGCACAAAATATCAATAATGCCATCGTCACTATGGACGTTGCGCTTCCTGGCGTTGTTTGGGGCTGGATGATCACACTCAACATGTGGGCAAAAAGTATCGGTACCGGTGTTATCCTTGTAGGTGCTTATTTACTTGCAAGATATAGTAAAAATGAAGGTGATCTAAAGGGGCTTAAAAATGTAATTCCTATTATTTCATTTATCTTTTTGCATATCTTCCTTCTCTTTACACTGTTAGACCTTCACCAGCCGTTTAGAATGGTCAATATCTTCTTCCATCCACACTTTACATCTGCAATTACAGTAGGTGCTTGGCTTGCTACAGCCTTGACAGGTGTGATTGTCTTTATGACATATCTTGTAATGTTTAAAAATGAGACTGGTGAACTTTATGACAAACTGATGACAGCAGCCACCGTACTTGCCGTACCGGTTACACTCTATACATGAAAAGGCCTCGCTTGGCGGGGTGTGCGTGAACTGGGGTTGCATTCCGACCAAG
>CAZLBE010000250.1:0-4258 GCA_964557635.1 uncultured Desulfobacterales bacterium | reverse complement strand
TCTTTTTGAAATAAAAGAACTCTGAAGTCAAGTAATTAGTGCATTTTGGATGCTGCACAGTCTTTTACTCATTGGTTTTTGTCGAAAAATAAGAAAAACGTTAGTAAGTTTTGGTAATTGTAAGATTTGATTTTTGAGTATGGTATATTGACATTTTACCCGAATATAATGTAAATTCTTAATTGTTGATAAAAATTGGAGTAAGAATTTGTTTTATTTAATTCGTTTCTACATAATTTTGAAATATAGTGTGTTATAATACATTTCAAAAGTAAAATTTTAGTTTTTTGTTTGATGGCAGACTGTATAAAATTGTAAAATAGTAAAAGTTGAAAAATCAGGCATGAGTAGTATAGGATAACCGACGTTGATCTGTATAGCGGTTTTTAAATTAATAATATAAAAAACAATCGGGAATTATTTCTAAAAAATGGAAGAAAATTGCGGGAGACACAGTATGAATCAAATCTGCAGGCTCGGATTTGCAGGAACTGATGCAAGAACCCTGTTAAGTGCTTTAACGGTATCAAGCGCGAAAAGCAGTGGAAAAACAAGTAAATTATACAGGGGAGTTGTTGTAAGGGGTACACCTGCCATGTCAAAGTTTGCAGAAAAGGATATATTTAACTGGGATATTGATTTTGTTTCCACAAAAGACAACTCAGTTGATTCCTATGCCATGGCCATTATACAGTCAATGAATGAGGGTGTACTTGATTATGTGATACCAATGCCTGAGTCGCTGTTTTTTAATGGTATTGTTGACAGGATTGAACAGGCTGGATTTGGGGATAGGATTGCAGGATTATCAGAAAAGGGCGCTTTTATCGAGGGAGATAAAATAAAATGTAAAGAAATGTGCAAAAGAGGTGGTATCCCGGTTGCAGATGCATGGAGTGTTGTTGATGCAGGCTCATTTCCGGATGTTCGTGGAATATGCCTTGATTATATACACAGGTTTGGAGGTGCAGTCCTTAAATATCCTTTTAGTGCAGGTGGCAAGGGTGCCCGCGTGATTCTCAACGCATGGGAGATAAGAGAAGTTTATGACAATCTTATGCATGATTACAAAAAATTGTATAGAAAAACATTTAGAAAAAATGCCTGGCCTCTGTTAATTGAATCCCGCATGTCCGGTGTGGAGATAAGTTTTACTATTCTTGTTGATAAAAAAGGCAATTACCGGATATTGCCCACTTCAATGGATTACCCTGAACGTTTTGCTGCACCGGCATCAAAGGATAATCCAGTTACAGGAGGCATGGGCAGTATTTCACCCCACCCCTTTGAAAGTCCTGCTCTTCTTGAAATGGTTGATAAGAAAATTGCCTCTCCTTTAATAAATGTTATCAGAGATGCGGGACTGCTTCGTCCATGTGTTCTTTATCCAGGATGTTTTGTTTCTTTTCAAAGTGATGGTAATGGACAAATAAAGCCCGTTTCAATAAGGGTTTGCGAGATTAATATAAGACCCGGAGAACCGGAATTCCAGACAGTGATACGCAGGCTAAGGAATCCAGGACAGCTTTTTGAGGCTATGTTCACAGGAAATCTTGATATAATCAGCCCCGAGGTAAGGGATAATCAGATAGCTTTGTGTGTAGCACTTGTAACGGGGCCTGGAGGCCCTGACGGGCAGAAGGGGTATCCATGGAGTGTGACAAAAAATGAATCCGTTATTATCGATTTTCCCTATATGAAGAAAAAAAAGATTCAGGTGATCCCCGCTGCCATGGGGTATTCAAAAGAGAAAGGATTGATTTCCGATGGAACAAGAGTTGCATATATGAATCTTAATGCAGAGATTAAACAGTCCGGTGCAAAATCCAGGGGAACTGTTGCAGAAATCATGCGTAATAAGATTTATAATGCATTTGCAGGCGGTAAAATCAGAGTTGTGCCAAGGGAGGACATTAACGGTAACCGACTTTCTTTAAGAGATGATATAGGCATTCATTTTAAAATGGCTGAGAAAATACTTGATTTTTAATGAGAGATTTGAGGAGAAACATAAAAATATGAGAATTGTTGCCCGACCTGACTTTGATGGCATTGTCTGTGCTGTTTTGATTCATGAAGTTGAAAACATTACCAGTCCCACTCTGTGGATTGAACCGGGACAGGTGCAGAAAGGAGATGCTGATATAAGGCCTGGAGATATAATGGCTAATCTTCCCTATGATAAGCGATGCTCAATGTGGTTTGATCATCATGTTTCAAATGATCTTCACCATGATGTTGCAGGCTCTTTTAAGGTTGCACCTTCAGCGGCCGGAGTGGTGTATGAGTATTATAAAAATAAAAAATTACTTGAAAAAAATTACGATGAATTGATTCGGGAAACAGATATCATTGACTCTGCAGATCTTACTGAAGATCAGGTCCTTTATCCTGAAAAATATCCTTATATTCTTCTTTCAATGACAATAAAGAATCGAGATGAATCTGATCCGCCTTACTGGAACAGGCTTGTATCCCTTTTACGCAACGAGAAAATTATTGAAGTCATGAATGACAGTGAAGTGAAAAAGCGAAGCATAAAGGTTGTTGAAGAGAATAATGCTTTTGTGGATATTCTGAAGAAAAACACTGTCATTCGCGGGCACATTTCTGTTTGTGATTTCAGATCAATGGAAAAAGCACCCTCTGGTAACAGGTTTCTTACTTATTGCCTTTTTCCTGAAACTTCGGTAAGTGTGAGGATTAGATATGACGATAAAAACAGGGATTTTGTCATTTTGAGCATTGGGCACAGCATATTTAATAAATCCTGCAGGGTTAATATAGGCAAACTCCTTTCAAAATATGGCGGGGGAGGGCATGCTGGTGCAGGAGGGTGTACGCTTAAAGCGGATTGTGCCGATGATATTATAGAGGACATTATTAAAATTTTAAAAGAAAACCGGGAAATATAGAAATTTTAAGGAGGTGTATTATGCCAATTAATGGAATTGCAGGTTCGGTGTCTGCTCTAAAAGCGTTTGAAACAAAATTGGACTCAACTGCAGATAATATTGCCAATTCCCAGTCTGTTAAATTTAAAAAAACCAGAGTGGTTGTAAGTGAGCAAACAGGCGGTAAAGGAGGGGTTAAGGCTGATGTTAGCAGAGTTAATACTCCAGGATATGTGGATGCTGATAATGAAGAACTTTCAAATGTTGATGTGGCAGAGGAAATTACATCCATGATTCCCACATCCCGGAATTTTGAAGCAAATGTTAAAACTGTTCAGACAATGGATGAGATGACAGGTACGATAATTAATATTGTTGAATAGTCAAGAGCTTTAATCCTGCTCAATTTTTATGCTGATAATTTTTCCATTTTCGTTAATGAATGCCGTTGCTCTGGCCAGCGTCTTCCCTGAAGCAGAACTTATTATTTTTACTTTTTTTTTAACAATTGTTTCTTCCGGTATGCTCTGATCCTTTGACTCAGGTATAGATGTGGTGTTATATTTTTCTCTCCCTTTATATTCCTTTTGGTCAGCAGATTGAGCAAGTCTTGTCCTGTGTCTTTCAGTTATCAGTGTGCTGACACCCTTGTAGGCATTTTTTTCTTTATCCTCTTTGCATCCCGCTATAAGGCAGGAAATACAGAAAAGAACAAATACAGCATAGATTCTTTTTTTACACATATGAAAATCCCAATATTTTTTTAGATGAAAAATTTGCAAAAACAGTCAAGCTAAAAAAAATGAGTGAATGATACAAAAGAAAACGATTACTCACTTTGCCTCTTCAACTGTAAATCTTCTGTTTAGCCTCATTGTACTGAAAAGACCAAAAATATCCTTTGAAACGTTTATAACCTTAAGTTGCTTGCCTGCTTGAGTTAATGTATTATGGGCGGCAATTATCACACCAATTCCCAGGGAATCCACCATTTCAACCCCGGCAAAATCTATGACAAGTTTTTCTTCACAATCATTTATAGCTGAGAGCAGTTCATTTTTAAAATCTTCTGCCATTGAAGCAACAATATCCATAGCCGGCCTGACAATAGTTTTATTTTTTTCCCGGATAATTTCACTCATAATGATCTCCTGTAATAAAATATATATAATGATATAACGGCCATGAGGCCGATCTGGATTCAGGTCCAGATTTGCCTCAAAGAATCAGAGATTCTGACAAATTATGGGCCGAAGGCGCGTAGCCAATAAAAGTAATGGGTTACATTTTATTTCATATAAACCGCCATGAGGCGGATCTGGATTGGCCCAGCCCCGTCTCACAACAAAAGATGAAATAGACGT
>CAZLBE010000249.1:0-4266 GCA_964557635.1 uncultured Desulfobacterales bacterium | reverse complement strand
GGTGCTGCAGATGCAAGGCGGCGGGCAGGCAGACGTACTAATGTACTTCAAGTGCAAAGCCAACGCTGCAGGTGCAGTGTCCTGTGAACGTTTACGAATTCATGGACAACATAAGGAGGTAAAACAATGAAATGTGAAAAATGTGGAAATGCAATTATAAACGACGACAAATATGAATATCATGGTCAGATATTATGTGAAGACTGCTACATGGATGCACTCTCTCCTGCAAAAACCTGTGATCCATGGGCAGTTTATACTGCAAAATCTCTTTCTGACAAAGAGGTCTTTTTAACTGAAACCCAGGAAAAAATCCTGAAGATATTAGAGGAAACAGGGGGAATTGAGACAGAGGATTTAGCTGAAAAGCTTAATTTAAAATTAAACGATCTGCAAAGAGAAATAGCTGCACTGAGACATATGGAAAAGCTAAAGGCCAGAATGGAAAATGGGAAAAAATTAATCTGCCTGTGGTAAGGTAAGCCTATTCATCCTGTCCGGCTGCGTTGTAAGAAAAAGACATATACTTTAGATGCCTTATTTCCTGTGCCTTGCCGGACAGGCGATTCAACTCCCAAACTCCCTGGTAATTATTTTTTTGGCAGTCGATCCGGAAGAATCCTTTTTCCCTGATCCGCTTCATGGCGGTTATAAAAGTGTTTTAAATTGAGCTTGATCTTCAATAACAATCAGGGTAAATTAACAAACTTATGGGGGAAAAGAACAAATTAGATAAAGATACGACGGGAGTTATATTAGACAGTATTTCCGACGGTGTTTTTACCATCGATAATGACTGGAAAATAACTTCATTTAACTGTGCTGCGGAAAAAATTACCGGGGTTTCAAGAAAGGAAGCCATTGGCAGTCATTGCTGGGAAGTTTTCCGTTCCAACATGTGTGAAGGAGACTGCGCCCTTAAAAAAACCATGGACCAGGGCAAATCTTTTGTAAGTTCCTCCGCCTATATCATCAACAGCGATCAAAAGCGAATACCCATAACCGTTTCCACATCTCTTTTAATAGATAAAAACGATAAAGTTCTTGGAGGGGTTGAAACCTTCCGGGATCACAGCCTTGAAGAGGAACTCAGAAAAGAACTTTCCACCCGTTTTCAAATGGAGGATATGCTGAGCAGAAGTCCTTTAATGAAAAAAATTTTCCATGTTCTGCCACAAATTTCGGAAAGCACATCAACCATTCTGATTCAGGGAGAAACAGGGACAGGCAAAGAACTTATGGCAAAAGCCGTTCATAACTTGAGCCTGCGCAGGGATAAACCCTTTGTTGCAATTAACTGCGGAGCCCTTCCCGACACCCTGCTTGAATCCGAGCTTTTCGGGCATAAATCAGGAGCCTTCACAGGAGCTGCAAAGGACAAGCCGGGACGCTTTGCCCTTGCAAAGGGAGGCAGTATTTTTCTTGATGAAATCGGGGAAACAAGTTCTGCATTCCAGGTAAAACTTTTAAGGGTTCTCCAGGAACACGAATTTATACCCCTTGGCGGATTAAAACCCGTTAAAACCGATGTCAGAATCATTGCTGCAACAAATAAAAACCTTGCAGACATGGTTGCACAAGGAAAATTCCGCCAGGATCTTTTTTACCGCATAAATGTTATTGAAATTGAACTTCCACCCTTAAGGGAACGTATGGAAGATATCCCACTTCTTGTTGAACGTTTTATTACGAAATTAAACGGTATCCATGGAAAGTCCATTCAGGGCATTGACAAAAAAGTCCTGCAGGTTTTGATGAACCATGATTTTCCAGGCAATATCAGGGAACTTGAAAATATTATTGAGCATTCTTTTGTTCTCTGCTCGCACGGCAATATCCAACTTAAGCATCTTCCTGCAGCTTTTCAGCTCTCTTCTTCTTCTGCTACTGATGACGATGATGCTGCGGATACTACTTCTGCTGTTGCTGCTGCCAATGCTGTCAATGCTGCTGATGCTTTTTCTTCTTTTAAAAAAGCTGGGACAAAAATTCAGTCCAATTCCCTTACAGAGTCCGGTTCCCATACAGATAACAACACAGATGATCCGATAAAATCAGCTGAGATAAAAGCAATCATGGATGTTTTAAAACGCAATAATTATAACCGTAAGAATGCAGCAAGAGAACTTGGCATACACAAAACCACACTTTTTAGGAAAATCAAAAAATTCAATTTACAGCTTCCCAAAACAGATGGACGTTACAGATCCATATAACGGCCATGAGGCGGATTGTGAATATTTTGATCTGATTATCGGAAGATTGATGTATATTTTTATAAATTTTCATGAATCACTTAATTTCTTTTTAAAGGACAGGTATAAAGGCCGGGCCATAGAGTATCCACTTGTCAGGAGGGCATCTGTCAAGGATATTATTGAATCTTTCGGAGTACCACACACTGAAACGGGCTGCATCCTCTTTAACAATACCCCGGTTGATTTTTCCTTTATCCCGGCATCTTGCGGAACTTTGCAGGTGGATGCAATTATCGAGCCTTTTAAACTGCTTCAACCCTCCCTTTTAAGACCAGCCTTAAGACCTGCGCCTGCAGATAATATAAAATTTATTGCAGATGTAAACGTGATCAAATTAGGAAGGCTTCTTATCCTGCTGGGCTTTAACGTGGTTTTCTCTCCTTTTTGGTCTGACAAAAAAATTGCAGATATGGCGGATGAAACAGGCAGAGTTGTTTTGACAAGGGACACGGGTCTTTTAAAAAGATCTAAAATCGTTTTTGCCCGCAGAATAAGGGCTGATCTGCCATATGATCAGCTTGTGGAAACGATCCGATTTTTTGGGCTGGCCCCATTGATTTCGTTTTTTTCAAGGTGTACTCAGTGTAATAAAAAATTAAAGCCGGTATCAAAAGAAGAAGTGCTCCATCTTCTTGAGCCTAAGACAAAACTTTATTTTAACAGCTTTTTTCAGTGTCCTGAATGCAAAAAAGTATTCTGGCGGGGGTCACATTATGACAATATTTTGAAAAAAATTTCTTCCCTTGGTATTGCAGTAAAGCGTTGAATAATTTTCCAGGCGAATGATTAAAAATCGATTTCTTGGGACTGGTGCCTTGCTGGTTCCTGATACGGCAATCACGGACTATAAGCGTATTACCCGAAAAATGGCTGACCTTTTTTTGTCATTAAAAGGGGTTATAAAAACTAAAAACAATGTCACATTCATCGAAGAAAAAAAAGATGAATATTGATATTGATTTCAGGATTATTCCGTTTCGCGGTGAATACTATCAGCTGCAAAAGTATCATTCCAATATTGTCTCCCGTCTGATCTACCCCATACCTGATCCTGATTTGCCCTTCCTCGGTGTCCATCTGACACCCATGGTTGACGGCTCCGTTACAGTGGGCCCCAATGCTGTATTAGGATGGAAAAAAGAGGGATATGATCAATTTAATTTTAATATGAAAGACACAATGGAAATGCTGAGTTTTCCGGGATTCTGGCATCTTATCCGTCAAAATTTAATATCCGGAATAAAGGAAACAGCAGATTCGATCTTTAAACCGGGATATCTGAAAAGAATCAGGAAATACTGCCCTGTATTGAAGCTTAAGGATTTAAAACCATACCCTGCCGGGATAAGGGCGCAAGCCGTAAAAAATGACGGTACACTTGTCCATGATTTTCATTTTGCTGAAACCAAAAGGTCCCTGCATGTATGCAATGCGCCATCTCCTGCAGCCACATCATCCATCCCCATCGGCGAGTACCTCTGTGACAAGGCCGAAACAAAATTTATGCACATTAAATGACGGGTATTTTAACAAGATTAGGTTTATATGAAACAGCGCAATTTTAAAACGCTATTGGCTACGCGTCTACGACCCATGCTTTGTCATAATCTATGATTATTTGGGTAGATCCGGGCAAAACCAGATCCGCCTCATGGCGGTTATTTAAAAAAATCGACTGCACAGTGCCAATCCATTCTTTATTCCATCAGTTCTGCAATATGAAGCACTTTAAAATCATACCTGTTTTTAACAGCCCCGCCGCGAAGCTGCATCACGCACCCCGGACATTCCGTGGCAAGTATTTTGGCACCTGTTTTTTTTACATCTTCAAGTTTATTTAAAAGAATCTCCTTTGAAATGGAAGGAAAATTTGCAGAATAGGTCCCGCCGAATCCGCAGCAAGTTTCCTCTTCTTCACATCGAATATAGATATTCCCCGATTTTTTTATCAATTCCTTTGGATCATCATGAATGCCAAGGCCCCGGCAGAGATGACAGGGAGAATGCC
>CAZLBE010000248.1:0-4274 GCA_964557635.1 uncultured Desulfobacterales bacterium | reverse complement strand
ATATATGGATGCCGCTCCAAGAAAAAGAGTTAAAAAAGGGGAGAAACCCGTTTCGTTTTCCTGATCTGCTGTTCCCACTGCATCATTTATTGTATTTACAGCTTTTATTTTCATATTCCCTCCTGTTACTATTCTGCATAAATTTTATACCGGCACATTGCCAAACCCTGCTTCGCCCTATGGCCGCTCCTGCCCATGGCCGTTATAAAATTGTCATTCTCCATTGAGATCTAAAACAAATCGCAATGCTCAATTTTTATCTGTTATATATTGTCATTTATAGATATATCTTCATTGTTTTGCGGCTTATGCTGTTTTTCCTGCAATGTCATCACGGTTAATACCCGGCAGGATCTTATTGATTTTTGTTACCTCAGGATCATCACTCAGCCAAAATTTCAAATTTCCAATCATATTGGCTGAATAAGGGGAATCACTGCCATCGGCCAGGGAATAGTTAACCCAGAGCCCATCTTTAAAACTTCTCACAAGCCCTGCATCTTCAAGCAATTTTAAATGTTTGCTCGTTGTGGACTGGGCAATGCCAAGGATCTCTTTTATTTCACAAACACACAAAGGGCGGGATTGAAGACTTTTCATTATTTTTACCCTGTTTGGATCTGAAAGTGCTTTCATCACCTTAATAAATTGTTTCATTTCAAACTCCTCATATAACGGCCGTGAAGCCGAGCAGGATTTGTACCGGCCGCGTCTCACAACAAATTTATAAAATGCTGTTAATTTGCATTTTATTTGATGTAAAAAAAAATTTGATCATGCAATTGCAGTCACAAAGCAAAAATAACATATTAAACGGCAGCTTATGATTTCGTTCTATTAAATTTTTAAAAAGTAATATAGCGATGTATGAATGTATTGTCAATGTTTTTTTTATATGACGGTCATGAGGCGGATCTGGATTTGCCCGGATTTGCCTCAAAGAATTAAAGGGTCTGACAAAAAATGGACCATAAAATTATAGAATTTTGCAGAACACCTAAATCAACAACTGAAATTATGAAACATCTGGGATTGAAGTACAGGGAATATTTTTGGTCTAAAATTCTTCAACCCTTACTGACAGAGGGAATTTTAGCTCAGACAATGCCGTATGTTACCAAAAGTTCGAAACAGAAATATTATTCCGGTGGGCCAAATAAATAACGGGATGAGGTGGTCAAAAACAGGTTCTGTAAGCCTGAAACTTCATTCACTGCGAGCCATAGAAGTTTTTCCTCCGGTTTTTTAACCATTTCATCCATTTTTGTAACAAGTTCTCCATGCAGGTCTTTGAACAATGTAGATTGCTTTGGATGCTTGAGAAAAACGCAGATTCCTCTTTTCTTACTGGAAGATAAGGATGCTCTGTGAATCCATGGCCATTGCTGCTAGGTTGCTGACCACGAGGACGTACAAGGGCTTTGGCATGCATGGCCGCCAATGACCCTTAGAAAATTTTAATTCCAGGCACCTGGTTTCCGGAATTGAAATCTGAACTGACTGTGACTGCACAATGGCCAGCAAATCAATGGCTTGAATATCTATTTTTAGAAGTGTATAATGACTGTTTCTTTTGATCTAAAGAATACATGCTTTTTCTTTATAAGAAATAAAACGTAACACATTACTTTTATTTCATTTTTTGTTGTGAGGCAAATCTGGACTTGAATCCAGATCGGCCTCATGGCCGCTATATCACCTTCACATTATTCGAAAAGAAGTAAAATTCCAATCCTGATATGATCAGGAAAAAAGGCGGCACAGGAAGAAATTGATCCTGTAATTGAAACGCTTACCCGTGAACTGGAAACTACCATTGAGACAAAAAACGTCAACCTTGACGATAACTATTGTATTTATCACGTGGAATACGATCCTTCAATCCTGAAAATCTTACAGAAAATGCTCCAGAGCCTTGGCTACAAAGTTTTGCATTCAGGCACCCCTGAAACGGTCATGGAGATGGTCAAAAAACATACCGGCGCAATAGATATGCTAATCACAGATATTATAATGCTCAACATGAATGGAAGTGATCCTGCTGATCAGCTGCAATCGATTCATCCGGACCTCAAATGTGTGTTCATGTCCGGATACACGGCCGATATCATTACCAGCCGGGGTATTCTCGATAAAGAGGTGAACTTTATTCAAAAACCGTTCCCCAGAATGGCGCTTGCAAAAATTGTCAGAAAAGTACTGGATGAAAATAAAAACTGGGCAAACAGGAAAGAGAATAATGTTTTTCCCTTTTAGAATCATCCCGATTTTGACTGTCATACGTCAATGGCGTATTATTGTTTTATGGAATTTGTTGAAACATTAATATTTACAAAATAAGTCCTAAAGCTTCTACCTGATTCGAGCTATCGAATATTGCAATCTACTTTAATGCTGAATCCAGGTGCAGGGGCGATGATCAAAGGAAGTGGAGGGATTCGCAAAATACGTTGGAATTTACCTGGCTCAGGCAAAAGAGGTGCTTTACGGGTTATTTATTATTTCGATCGACCCGAAACGATTTACATGCTATTCATGTACAAGAAAAACGAACAAAAAGATTTAACCCCTGACCAAGTCAAAATCTTGAAAAAAGCATTAAAGGAGAATTTATTATGAAAAACGAAGATTTTGATATGTTACTTTCAAGCATAAAAGAAGCAGGCGATATAAAAAGCGGAAAAAAGAAACCAAGTAGAATTTTTGAGATTGATGCGCCTGAAATTAAAATGGTTCGGAAAGTTTTGAGTGTTTCACAGTCAGAATTTGCCATGATGATAGGAGTGAGCGTAAGGACGCTTCAAAATTGGGAGCAAGGAAGAAGAAAACCAGAAGGTCCTGCAAAGGCCTTGTTACGTATTGCCTCAAAAAATCCCAAAGCGGTACTGGATGCCCTTCATATTTGATAAAAAATTTACTTTTTACCTAATATATCATCCCTGTTGATATCCGGTAACTTCTCAATGGTTTTTTTGATTTCAGGGCTGTCGTTTAACCAGTGACGGATATTCCCAATCAGATTTGCCGCAAAAGGGCTCTGAGCACCACTTGCAAGTTCATAGTTAACCCAGAGCCCGTCTTTCTCACATAAAACCAGGCCGGCATCTTCAAGTAATTTCAGGTGTTTGCTTGCAGTTGACTGTGCAGTTCCAAGGGCGGACTGAATTTCACATACGCACATTTTTTTATGCTCAAGCATCTTTAAAATTTTTATTCGGTTTGGATCAGATGCGGCCTTCATTACTTTTATAAATTCTTTCAAACTTAGTCCTTTTTTAATATTATTAATTTGATTTTATCCGGATATTTTTTTGCTTCTTTCACTGTTTCTGACATAAAATTTTTTACGCAACCATAAATTCTTAGAAAATGTCATAATTTAAGTTCAAAAACAATTAACAAAGCCTGATTGATTTTCTGTATTATTGAGTGTGACAATTTACCACGGATCCTTACCATTCTATGGCGATGATCAATTGGACGGGTCTGCAAACAATCCGCCAGGGATTTTTTTGACAATCCATTCTCCTGTGAAGGTATAAGTTCAATATTGGTTTTTATCCTGGCTTTTTTTTCACTCCATTCAGTAACCGGTATAACCTGAACAATCGGAATCCTTGCATTATAAGTATTATTGGTTACAATTATACATGGTCTGATTTTTCCCGTCTCGAAGCCCTGAGCCGAATCGAGGTTAACATCAATAATCATTCCTCTTTTCAGGATGGTCATTCAGACCATCCATTTAAAGCTGTTTCAGTTAATTCTTTCAAACTATCCTCCTCGGAATAAACCTCGGCATATAATTCAGCGGATTCTTTTAAACTTTCAAGTTCCAATTTATTTTTATAATACTCAATAGCCGTTCGAACCAGAGAACTTTTATCCTTAAACCCGTAAATTTTAAAATTATTCAAAAAGTTCACCTGTGTTTCTTCAACACTAAACTTCGCCTGTTGCATGGGGCCTCCCTTAAGTACTAAATGCAAGTCCTGTATCAGGGTCTGATAATAAAGGCTAAAACAAAAAAAGTCAATCCATTATCGATGAAGGATCTACGTTCACACTTTAATGAAATGATTCTTGATTATTACCATATATGACTATATATATCACTTTATGCGATATGAGATCAAAATACAAAGAGAAGCTCTTTATAATCTGCAAAAATAGCCAACCTCAGTACAGAAGCTACTATTTTTATTGATTGAAAACTTTAAACTCGATTATCAAGTTTTTATCGGTAATTATTTGGCCGCAGATTTACACAGATG
>CAZLBE010000247.1:0-4296 GCA_964557635.1 uncultured Desulfobacterales bacterium | reverse complement strand
AAAAAATAAAAACTATGTATACTTCATATTACAACCTCCATTTAAAACCTTTCCAGATAAGCTCTGATCCTGCATTTATGTGGTTTGGTGAAAAGCACAGGGAAGCGGCGCGCTGGCCACATTAAGATACGGCATACTTGACAATAAAGGTTTTTTGATTTTAACCGGTGATGTGGGAACAGGTAAAACGTCATTGATCCACACTTTGATTGAAAGCTTAAGCGATGACATCATCTGTACCTCAGTGCCGGATCCAAGCCTTGAGAAAATGGATCTGTTCAATTATGTTGCAGCAGCATTCGGTATGGACATTGAATTTACCACAAAGGGAAAATTTCTTGTTCATTTCAGACAATTTTTAATGGACGCAAATGCCAATAATAAAAAAGTATTGCATATCATTGATGTAAATATTCGGATTATTTTCCCATGATATGTTTTCTTGTATCCTACTTTCTACACCTTAGGGATTTACCAATTAATAATTTACCCACTATCAATCAAATCATCCCGTTGTTCCTGTATTCTTCCTGAAAAATGGGTATTTTTTTATTTGAA
Source organism: uncultured Desulfobacterales bacterium (assembly GCA_964557635.1). Classification (GTDB taxonomy): domain Bacteria; phylum Desulfobacterota; class Desulfobacteria; order Desulfobacterales; family Desulfobacteraceae; genus WGCX01. Next base: position 3,738 of record CAZLBE010000247.1, on the reverse strand, counting down.
AGTTCCCTAATGCTATGTGAGCAGGCCAAAATAGGCGAAGATGAGGTGCTGGCCGAATATTTACAAGTCAAAGTCTGTAAGAAACATAATGTTCAGGGGGGAAGATTCAGCTGAGCATATAAGGGGTGCAGACTTGCCGCACCCAATATAGTCAGCTCATAAAAGTCCTGAACATTTATTTCATTCTAATCCTTAAATGTTGATTCGATCACAATTCTTTTACAAGGGCCAGCATATCCCGTACTGCCCGTTCCATTCCCGTTAAAACAGAGCGGGCAACTATGCTGTGGCCTATGCTGAATTCATCTATTTCATCAAGTCCCTTAAACGCTTTGATGGTGTTGTAGCAGATGCCATGACCTGCATTGACATTAAGTTTTAATTTATGGGCAATTTTTGCTGCATCAACAATTTTTGCAAATTCTCTTTGCTTCTCACGCTCAGTTACTGCATCACAGAATGAGCCTGTATGTATTTCAATCATATCAGCATCTATTTTATGGGCGATTTTGATCTGGTCAAGATCAGGATCAATAAAAATGCTGACTTTTATACCGGCATTCTGAAGGGCGTTAACTATTTCACTTACTCCTGCTTCATGGGTAATGAGATCAAGTCCTCCTTCCGTAGAGACTTCTTCCCTTGTTTCAGGCACAAGGGTCACTGTATCCGGTTTAATATCAAGGGCAATACCTAACATTTCATTTGTGGAAGCCATTTCAAGAATAAGCTTTGATTTTATAACGCTTTTAATTATTCTGACGTCTCTTTCCTGGATGTGACGTCTGTCTCCCCGTAAATGGACAACAATTCCGTCGGCACCTGCGGTTTCCGCAGCAATGGCCGCAGCAACAGGTTCAGGATAATTAACTTTTCTTGCCTCCCTTAAAGTGGCAACATGATCTACATTTACAGCAAGTCCTGCCATATTATTTTCTCCTTATGTTAAAATGCATCAAGATTCGGATTTTTTTCAATGAACCTGAGGATTTCAATACTTTTTGCCTCCATTTTTACTGCATCATCCTCCCCTGTCTCATGGTCAAAGCCGACAAGATGGAGAATGCCGTGGACAAGAAGCTGGGACATCCTTTCATCAAAACTGATACCTGCCTCTTTGGCCTCCTGAAGCGCTTTTTCCGATGAAATAACAATATCTCCGAGAAGAAGGGGCGTTACGGAATTAAACTCACCTTCAAGCATTGGAAAGGATAAAACATTTGTAGGCTTTTCAATACCCCTGAATTTCTTATTCAATGCCATGATTTCATCATTTGCGGTTATTACAACAGAAATTTCATGGTCATCATATCCCAAGGCGCTTAAGATTTGCCGGATTTTTTGTTTTATCCTGTTTTTTGATATTTTTATCTCTGTCGGTCGAATCTGAATCAAAATCTTCTGGTTTTTCATTTTTTTCTTTTTTCTTTTCAACCTGTTTATCTGAATATTCAATGCGGTGGTGATAGATCCCCGTAAGAATTTTATTAAAACTCTTTGCAATATGGTGAAGATCCTTTAAAGTCAGCTCGCATTCTTCCAATTGCCCGTCTGCAAATATGGCGTTTATAAGTTCCTGGACCCTTCCCTGAATCCTCGCGGAAGTGGGGCGTTCAAGTGTTCTTAACGCAGCTTCAACCACATCGGCAAGCATCACAATACCTGCAACCCTTGTCTGGGGTTTGGGCCCGGGATATCTGAAATCATCCTCATTAACGGCATCCTCTCCGTTTATTTTTACACTTTTATTGTAAAAATATCTGATCAGGCTTGTACCGTGATGCTGCTGGATTGTATCGACAATATCCATACCGAGTTTGTTCTTTTTTGCAATTTCAACACCCTTTTTTATGTGCTGAATCAATATAAGCGCAGACATGGATGGAGACAGCTTGTCATGCCTGTTTTTTCCATCGGTCTGATTTTCTATGAAGTAAAGAGGTCTGTCAAGTTTTCCTATATCATGATACAGGGCACACACCTTGGTTTTAAGGCAGGATGTCTCAATTGCCTCGGCAGCGGCTTCGGCAAGGCTTGCCACGATAACGCTGTGGTTGTACGTACCGGGAGCTTCAATCATCAGCCTTTTCATTATGGGCTGATCCAGATTTGAAAGTTCAAGAAATTTTGATTCGGATGTGTAATCAAAAAGAATTTCAACAAGAGGGGCAAGTCCTGCCGTGATAACTCCGGAGACAATACCTCCTGTAATGGCTAAAAGCGAATCTTTAGCAATAAGACCAAAATTGGATTGCGCTGAGTATATATTCAAGGATAACGCAAGGCCTGCATTAAAAACGGAAAGTTTCAGTCCGGCTGTAATAAAGCCTTTTCTCATTTTACATCCCTTTACCCAGAAGGCCGCAGCAGTACTGCTCAAAAAAAAGAAAACAAAAACCTCAATGCAGCCGCCAAAAATTAAAGAGGAAAAAAGGGAAAGAACAAGGGAAAAATACAGGGCAATATCAAAATCAACAAACAGGCATACAGTCATTGAACCTGCAGCCATTGGAAGCCCCATAAAAATAGATGCTGAAGACAGGTTAAACGGCAAATTAAGGTTAACTGAGCCTGCAATGGGAGCGACAAATTTTGCCATAAAAAGAAACAGAATCAATATGGATGATAAAAATATGATATTTTTATTGTGATGTTTTTCCAGGCTCACATGATTTTTAAGTAAAAGAAAATAAACAACAAGCAGCACAAACATTATGACTAATGCCGTTCCTGCTCTTGCCATGAAAATATCTTTTTCACCTGTCATCTGATCTGCCATGGCTTTCAGTTTCATTATTGTGACATCGTTTACAATGTCTCCTTCCCTTAAAATCATTTCCCCCTGTTTGATTTTATAGAGAACAGGCTTTATTTTTGATTGAGCCTGCCGGATTCTTTTGTCAGTTTCACTTTTATTTATCGTTATATTGGGTCTTAAAAGCCTCTGGCAAATATCAACAATAAGATTTGCAAGGTTATAATCCATGCCCTTGAGCAGGGGATCTCCAATAATTCTCACCATTGTTTTAGCCTGATCTGGTCCATAAAAAATTTTCAGGTTATTGACAATTTTTTCCTGTTTGCCGCCTATGGTCCTCAGGATAATGCCCTTGCCCTCTTCTTTAAGGAGAAGCTCTTTGTTTGCCACAACACCGTTTTTCAGGATATTGGAAACAATGGCTAAAATTTTTTCAACTATTTTGTCGGAAAATTTATTTTTAAAAAGAATTATAAATGCACCCTTGCTTATGGGCATACCCATTGCCTTTTCAAAATCTTTTTTTGTGGTCATGACAGTGGAAAGAGAAGGCTCTGATTCTCCATTTTCCGTCAAAAAAAATTTTGCAGGTATTGAAAACGCCTTTTTGACTCTTTCGTTTATGGCCTTTGACAAACCTGAATCAAAATCATAAACCGTAGGGACTGCTTCGGCAGCTTTGATTTTGTTCTGATTTGTTGCATCGCTATCTTCAATTAGAAAATCCCGGGAAGCCTTGATATCCCTGCCTGCAACGTCACCTTTTTTATAAGAATAATTAACTTTTCCCTTATCGGGATACAGGACAAATGTAAATATCAGGGTAAAAAGGATCAAAAGCACCAAAAGGACAGAGGGGCTTGTCCCTGTAAATCTGTTTATGGACTTAAGTGTGTCTTTTATTTTCATGTTCTTAATCCTTAAGGTAAATATTCGGCCAGCACCTCATCTTCGCCCATTTTGACCTGCTCACATAGCAT
>CAZLBE010000246.1:0-4299 GCA_964557635.1 uncultured Desulfobacterales bacterium | reverse complement strand
GATCTTCAGAACAAAACCATTCCATTTGTTCCGGAAGATCAAAAAGAAATAACACTTGCAAAAATAAAAGAACTCTACAGATATGAAAAGCCCATTAGAATGGAGACAAAACGAATAACAAGAAACAATGAAATTTTTGATATATATTTAAATACCGCTGTAGTGAAAGATAAAGATCGAAAGCTTGCAGGCATGGTGGTACAATTAATAGATATTACAGAAAAAAACAGACTGGAAAAACAGCTCCGCCAGGCCCAGAAAATGGAATCAGTTGGCGTTCTTGCAGGTGGTGTAGCCCATGATTTCAACAATCTTCTCACTGTAATCAACGGCAGAGCAGACATTGCCCTGCTTGGAATGGATGAAGCATCTTCCCTTTATAAACACATAAACGAGATCAAAAAAGCAGGAAAAAGGGCGGAAAAATTAACCCATCAGCTTCTTGCCTTCAGCCGTAAACAGATCTATCAGCCTAAGGTTGTGGATCTTAATAAAATTATTTTTCAGCTAAACAATATGTTTCAACGGTTAATAAGCGAAAATATAAAAATTAAATTGCATATTAATGATGACATGCCACCCATTAAAGCTGATTCCGGGCAGATTGAACAGATATTGATCAATCTTGTGGTGAATGCCAGGGATGCCATTATGGAAAAATCCGAACATGATTCAAAAATGGAGATCACCATTGAAACAGGCCAGACAATTATTGATGATGAATCTGTTGAAAAACTTCCAGGCGCGAAAAAAGGCAATTATGTGTATTTTTCAGTCAGCGATACCGGAGCCGGCATGGATCATGAAACACGGGATAATATTTTTGAGCCTTTTTTTACAACTAAGCCCGAGGGCAAGGGTACAGGGCTTGGGCTTGCAACGGTTTACGGAATTGTGAAACAGAACAAAGGTTTTGTGTATGTTGATTCTGAATTAAAAAAAGGAAGTTCTTTTAAAGTTTACTGGCCGGTTTCAGATACATGGGAACAAAATTTTGAAACAATATCTGATCAAAGTGCAAGTATTCTTAAAGGTGACGAAACCATTCTAATAGCTGAAGATAATGAAGGGCTTCGCCTTTTTGCAAAAGAGGCCCTTGTGAAAATGGGGTACAGAGTCTATGAGGCAGCAAATGGCAAAAAAGCTGTGGAACTGGAAAAATTTATAAGAATTGAGGAAAAAAGAAAAATTGACCTTCTGCTGACAGATATGATTATGCCTGAGATGGGGGGAAGTGAGCTTGCGGATTTATTAATTAAAGAAAATCCTGATTTATCTGTTTTGTTTACATCAGGTTATACAGACAATCAGATTGTACACAATGGCAAGTTAAAATCAAAACTTAATTTTATTCAAAAGCCGTTCACTATTCAGGCACTGTCAGAAAAAATACGCCAGGTGCTTGAAAGTAAGGAGTGATAAGCTTTCTTGCTGTTTTTACCCGCCGACTGTCCTCTGGCTGGATCTATCACCCACAGAGGGCGGCATTATGCCATTATCATTTTCATAATTTGTCAGAATCTTTGATTCTTTGAGGCAGATCCAGGCAAGTCCGGATTCGCCCCATGGCGGTTATATATTTTAAATTTTTAAAAAATATCAGAAAGTATAGTAAATATTAGGCTTATAATGTAAATGTTTGGAGAGTGCCTCATATTTGTCTATTTGGGACTGCAAAAGCATACTGATGCTATGTGAGCAGGCCAAAATGGGCGAAGATGAGGTGCTGGTCGAATATTTACAAAGTATAAACATTAAGGAAAATAATACTATTATGGGAAAAATTTTTGCAGATCTTCATAATCACACCACAGCCTCGGATGGTGATTTTTCACCTGAAGAAATGGTTTTAACGGCTGAGAAAATGGGGATTTCAGCCATTGGCATTACAGACCATGACACCATCAATGGCCTTGATAGGGCAATTGATGCAGGCAGACACCATAAAATTGAGGTTGTACCGGGAGTTGAAATTTCCATAAGATTCAAACGGTCCTTTTTTACTGGTACCCTGCATCTTCTCTGCTATTTTTCCCCTGTTCTGTTAAAAGATGAACTTTTTAGGAAAGAGATTAAAACAACCCTTGGCATGGGAAGAGGAAAAAAACTTGTCAGGACAAGGGTAAATGAAATTAACCGGTTCTTCGGGCCAAAAGGGAAAAGCCCAATTCTTCTGAAAAATATTACTTTTGAAGAAATAGCAGAATACAGTTCCAATGTAACAAGACGTCATTTTGCCTTGGCACTTGAAGAAAAACATCATATTGAGGATCCCAACGTCATAAACAGAATCATTGGCAACAAGAGCCCTGCCTATGTTCCTTCGGGCATTGACCTTGATACCGCAGAAAAATTTCTTAAAAAATTTCCCGTTATAAGTGTACTTGCCCATCCTGCGGCAGGATCGTTTCCAGGCAAAGGCCATTACAGCGAAGTCCTGCCACCCATTGAAACTGTTCAAAGACTTTTTCCTGAATTCATTGATGCAGGTCTTGATGGCCTTGAAATTAATTATCCCGGTCATATTCAAAAACACAGAGATATACTTTATGGGTGGGCAAAAAAATACAATCTCGTTGTAACAGGCGGATCAGACTGCCACGATGCAGTAAACCGTGCACCAGGGGTTGAGGGAATATCAGAAGAAGAATTCAATAATTTCAAACGAATGTTAAATATACAGAAAAAATGATACCATGGAGGAACAATGATTTTACAGCATTTATTTCACAGATCTTTTAATTCATTTTTAATGAAAAAATTTCAGATTGTAATGATAGCCATGGTTGTTTTTTTTCTGTATCCGGCACCCGGATGGAGTACGGGAATTGGATATGATTACAATTATGGACTGGGCAAATTCAATATACGTTCCCAGTCACCTGCACAGAGTCTGCGTTTAACATTACCCTTGCTTGTACCCGGCGATATGAGACCCGGATGGGAAACTCACGTTAACTGTACATGGACCAACGTATGGGCCAGCGGTCCGGAATACCGCCTTGACTATGAAATGTTTGATACAATAGCTGGAATATCATACGGTTTTAATAAAAAATTCGCCCTGTCTGTGGAATTCGAAAACCGCCATTATTTTGGAGGCTGCATGGATAACCCGATTCAGCAGTTTCATAATCTATTCGGGATTGATCAAAACGATCGCAGCAAGGTACCTCACAACAGAAAAATTATACAGAGGTTTAATCCGCAAACAGGTCAACTGCTCAGTGAAACTTCTGCAGACGAACTGGATAATAATAGTCTGTCTTTTTTATTAAACTACAATGTTACAACTGGGACCAAAATATGGCCTTCGGTTAATATCTACGGTGTCTTGCGCTATGGACTGGACTGCCCTGATATATGCGAGACTGACAATCCTATGGATTTCGGCATTGGACTTGGGTTTGCCAAGCGCTGGTCAAAAAGATGGCATTCATATCTTTCCATTGGATATACATTTTACGAATTACGCAAAACAACGGCGGCATCAGGTGTAAAACCAATAGAATTTGAAAATAAAGCGCTGAATGGCTTATTCGCAGCTTCATGGGACTTTACACCAGATTTTGCAATCGTAGCACAATACCTGTACAGCGGACCGGATATCAAAAATCTGCAGGGGATGGACAAGCCATCCCATGAAGTTCAAATAGGGTTTAAATGGAAAACAAAATACGGTTTAATGGAATTAGCTTTTACTGAAAATATTATCAATATGGGCAATAGTCCTGATTTCGGGCTGCATACAGGATGGAGTTACACATTTTGATTGTTCTTTTATATATTTACAGCCCTTATACTCGATTATCACGTTTTTATCGGTAATTATTCGGCTACAGATTTACACATATGAACGCAGATATGTTTAAAAATATTAATAACGGCCATGAGGCCGATCTGGTTTTGCCCGGATCTGCCTCTCAACAAAGTATGAAAAATCTGCCCTGATATCAGTATATTTTCATATAACGGCCATGAGGCCGATCTGGATTCAGGTCCAGATTTGCCTCAAAGAATCGAAGATTCTGACAAAAGATGGGCCGAAGGCGCGAAGCCAATAGGCGTAATAGATTACGTTCTATTTCTTATAAAAAAACCTTGATAATCGAGTTATACAGAAGAGCATATCAAACTTTCTCACAGATCCTGACATTTATTCTGCCTTTAAGTCCCTTCTTAAATTTTTTGGCATCACCTTCATCTCCTACAATTGAACCATAATGCATGGGTATGGCAAGCTTTGGGTTTATGGCAAGGGCAGCTTTTACCGCTTCTTCTGCAGTCATAACATAGGTG
>CAZLBE010000245.1:0-4326 GCA_964557635.1 uncultured Desulfobacterales bacterium | reverse complement strand
ATCTGGATTCAGGTCCAGATTTGCCTCAAAGAATCAAAGATTCTGACAAATTATGAGATAAAAGTAATGGTTTACATTTTATTTCATATAAAAAATCGTATTGACTGGTCATTGTCGATCAGTCAATGGATATTTTTACTTAAATTTACTTTTTAAAAGGAGACAGCAGATGAACAGAAAAATTTATTCGGTTTTCATGGCAGCGGTTCTTGTTTTGTTTTTTTCCGGAATAGGCCAGACAGAGCCTTTAAGCCCACAATTATGCAAACAAAAGGTAGAAGCCGCTGCGAAACTATTGCAGCAGGAGGGGAATGCCTGTTTTGCAAAATTAAAAGATCCCAACGGTGAATTTCGGTTTGCTAACGGCAAGGGTTATGTCTGGGTCCAAGACCTAAACGGTGTAATGCTCATGCATCCCATCAAACCTTCCCTCGTAGGAAAAGGACTTCTTGATCTTACCGATGCAAATGGTACATATTTATTTGTCAATTTTAACGAAGTCGCAGAAGCCCATGGTGCTGGATGGGTACCCTATGTATGGCCAAAACCCGGTGAGAAAAAAGCTTCACCTAAAATTTCCTATGTAAAACTTGTGAAGCGTGGCGGCAAAAATTATGTTGTAGGCTCCGGCATGTATGATGTTACAGCCAAAGATATAAAAAAACTATTTCCCAACGATCCAATCTATACCCCTGATGAATAAACGATAGTGTACGGAGTATCATTTCTGTTAACCGCCATGAGGAGCTGTGCTGTATTTACCCGGTCGCCTCTCAACAAAATATAGGGCCGAAGGCGCGAAGCCAATAGAATGCTGCTGGGTTGCATTCTATTTCTCATAAAAAAGCATATTAACATAAAATGATACTCCGCCTGTTTACATGATCCTTGCTTTTATTCTTTTATCCCACAATCCTCATCTCCAGGGTATTTTTATCATGCGTGTTTCAACTCTGATTGTTAATTTAGTCATATTCTTTTTACTATGCTCCTTTTTTGTTTTAATGCCCTCGTCGGCCCTTGGAAAAGTTTATACATGGAAGGATAAAAACGGAATAAAACAATTCAGCAATATTGCCCCGCCCCGGTCAGATAAAAAGCTTCAATGGTTTGATGAAACAACCACGGATAAGGACAAATCTCAGCTTTCAAATCCTCTGCCTGATCGTTTTAAAAAAAATAACCATTTTAAAGTGCTCAAAGTTTTTGACGGAGATACAATCAAGGTAAAAGGTCATAATAATCTTGTTATTGTGGTACGGTTTGCAGGAATTGATGCTCCTGAAACCAGGAAAAGAGATGCGCCTGGTCAGCCATATGGAGAAAAAGCAAAGCAAATGGTTGAAAATATGATATCAGGTAAAACAATTTTTCTTAAAACATATGGGACAGGTGGATACAACAGGGTTCTTGCTGAGATTTTTACGGAAAGAGGTGTCAATATCAACTTTGAATTGGTCAGGCAGGGCCTTGCCGAAGTTTACAGGGGTCGTGTACCGGATGGATTTGATACAGCGCCCTATTTCAGGGCAGAAGCGGCTGCGAAACGATCCCGCCGTGGTATATGGTCCCTTGGTTTCCAATATAAAAGCCCACGACAATGGCGCAGAAAGCATCCATGGAAACGATAGAGATTCAGTGTGGGTAGTAAATCCAGCCCTGGAGCGTCGGCGGGTATTTTGCCCTTCCGGTCTAAATTTTTTCTTTTTTTAAAAGATGATAATATTCCCCATGTAATTTGACTAAGAAAGGATGGGAGCCCTGTTCGATAATGGTCCCATCCTTTAAAACCAGAATGTTATCGCAATTTTTCACAGTGGAAAGCCTGTGTGCAATGATAATGGCAAGCCTGCCCTTCATCAGTTTTTCCATGGCATTATGAATTTTCTTTTCCGAATGTGAATCCATATAGGAAGTTGCTTCATCAAAAATAATAAGATCAGGGTTAAATGCAAAGGCCCTTGCAATACATACCAGCTGCTTTTCCCCGCTTGAAAGGGGACGACCTTGCTCTCTTATTTCTGTGTTAAGACCTGAAAACTGTTCAAATAAAAATCTGCAGTTTGCATCGTTTAAGGCTTTTTCAAGGGCAGAATCATCAATACTGTTCTTATCAGGCATGATATTTTCCCTTATGGAACCTGAAAACAAAAGAGGATCCTGCATGACAAGGGCTGTTTTCTGTCTTATATCTTCAATATTCACCGAAGACAAATCAAAATCATTAAAGGAAATTGTGCCACTGTCAAGTGGATAAAACCCCGTGATAAGGTTTATAATAGAGCTTTTTCCCGATCCTGTCCTGCCGACAATACCAATGGATTCTCCCCTGTTAAGATGAAAACATATATCCTTTAAGACCTGTGTGCCCTTGTTATAGGAAAAATTCACATGGTTTAAATCAATTTTTGAAATTTTATCAATATAGTTTCTTTTTGCTGTTGTTCTCTGTTCAGCCTTTTCATTGTTAAGCACATTTACAATTCGTTCCGCAGATGACAGGGCATTCTGCAGCAGATTAAATTTTTCAGACAATTCCCTTAACGGCCTGAAAAAAAGTTTCATATAGGTTAAAAAAGCGACAAGCCCGCCAATGGTCATTGATTTATCTACAATATCAAAGCTTCCTGCCCATATGATGATTGCCACACTCAGCACACCAAGAAATCCTATAAAAGGCATAAAAGTGGAAAATATCTTTATCTGTGAAAGGCTTGCCGTAAAATATTCAAAATTGAGATTTTCAAACTTTTTCATGAACCTGCTGCTGCCGGAACTTGTCTGAATTATTTTTATTCCGGTTATCGCTTCTGAAAAACTGTGGTTGATTTCTGCAATTTTCTGGCGGATTGTCCTGAAAATTTTTCTTATGATTTTTGAAAAAATCACTATGCTTGTAACGATTACAGGCACGAGAAGCGACAGATAAAAGGCAAGTTTAAAATTCATGGTAAAAAGGATAACAAGGATGCCCGTCATGAGAAAAAGATCCTTGAAAATAAATATCAGAACGCTTGTAAACATTTCGTTCATGTTCTCCACATCACCTGCAACCCGGGATACAAGACGTCCACTTGTATTTTTATCAAAAAAGGCAACGGGAAGAAAGCTCATGTGGGAAAAAAGAGTACATCTTAAATTCAGTATAATTTTCTGGCCTGTGTATTCCATAAAAAGGCTCTGGAAAAAATCAATGATAAAAAGAGTTACAACAAAGATGGAAAAAATAATGCCAAACAAGATGAAAGAATCAATTTTAAATCCAAAGATCATGACACCCTTTACAGAAGAAGCTGGAACTATAAATCCGTCAAAGGCTTTGCCTGTAAGATAAGGCATGACAAGTTCAAGGGATGTCACGACAAAAACAAGCAGGGTCGTAAGAGACAGCATCCAGAAATAAGGCCTGATGAATGGCCATAGTGCCCTGATCAGCTTCAGATCCTCAATTTTTATCTCTTTTTCTTCAAGACGAATATCCTGTACGGCATTTTCTGTCAAAAGTCTGTTTTCTCCATTTTATTTTTATCCTCCCCAGATTCAAACTGCTGAATCATATAGGATTCCCTGTAAAAACGGTCCTTTTCAATGAGCGCTTCATGGGTGCCGGCATTTTTTATTTTTCCTTTTTTTAAAATATATATTATATCACAGGACGAAAGGGCAGATATCCTGTGGGAAATGATAATAAAACTGCTGCTGTGGTTCATTTTGTTTATACCTGAAATCACTTTAAAAGCAGTTTCCGTGTCCATCTGACTTATGGGATCATCAAGTATAATTACAGGTTTATCAAGTATTAAGGTCCGGGCAAGGGCAATCCTCTGCTTCTGTCCGCCGGACAGGGTTATTCCCCTTTCCCCGACAACGGTTTCAAGACCTTCTTTCATCTCTTCAAGGGTTTCTTTAAGACAGCATGCCTGAATAATATCTTCAAGCTTTTTACTATCAATATCTTTACCCATTAGAATATTTTCTCTTATTGTTCCTGAAAACAGGAATGATTCCTGGGGCATGAATGCAATCTGCTGCCTTAAAAAATCAAGGTCCAATAAATTAATATCAATGCCGTCCATGAGGATCTTACCACTTCCGGCATTGTAAAGTCTTGGAATAAGTTGAACAAGACTTGTCTTTCCGGAGCCTGGAGGCCCGCTTATGCCGATACTTTTACCCCTGTTAATTTCAAGATTGATCTGTGAAAGGATATTCTGTAAGCGTTCACAAGGCACTGCACCTGCTGCGTTGGCGGGCACTTGAAGTACATCAGTACGTCTGCCTGCCCGCCGCCTTGCATCTGCAGCACCCTGTAAACGCTTACTATTC
>CAZLBE010000244.1:0-4338 GCA_964557635.1 uncultured Desulfobacterales bacterium | reverse complement strand
GCCCATGGATATCTTATCAGCCAATTTTTATCTTTAAAATCAAACATAAGAACAGATCAATACGGCGAATCCTTTGAAAACAGGACAAGATTTCTTTTTGAAGTGATGGAGGACATAAAGGAAAAAACAGCAGAAGATTATCCCCTTGGAATCAGAATAAACGGCAGTGATTATGTTGAAGGGGGCTGGACCCTGGACGACACAAAAAGACTTGCCCCTTTGATTGAAAAAAAAGGGGCTGCATATCTTCATGTATCAGCAGGGGTCTATGGTTCAAAAGAGCTTACCATTCCATCCATGTACAGAAAACAGGGTTGTTTTGTACACCTTGCAAAGGCGGTTAAAGAGGTTGTTTCAATTCCAGTTGCTGCCGTGGGCAGGATTAAGGACCCAAAGCTTGCTGAAAAAATTCTGCAGCAGGGTGATGCTGATTTCATTGCCATGGGAAGGCCGCTGCTTGCCGATCCATATCTTCCCCAAAAGGCAAAACAGGGAAAATTTTCCGAAATACGTCCCTGCCTGGGGTGCTGCCTTGGATGTATCCATGCAGTTCTTGCGAGGGAACCGGGCTCCTGTGTTGTAAATCCCGATGTGGGAAGAGAATTTATAATCAATAATAAAAAGAACATGGCCTCAAAAAAGTCAGACAAAATTTTCAATATTTTAATAGTTGGAGCAGGACCTTCAGGGCTTGCCTGTGCCCGTTATTTTGCCATGAATGGCCACAAGGTTACAATCTGTGAAAAAACAGACCGGCAGGGAGGGCTGCTGCTGCTTGCTTCAAAAACTCCGGGAAGGAGCGAATTAAATGATATTATTGAATTTTTCTCCAATGAGCTTGAACGGTTAAACGTTAAAATTCATTTTAATACTGAATTATCAGAAGAATTACTCAATAAAGCAAATCCTGATAAAGTGGTTCTTGCAACGGGTTCCATGCCGGACATGCCCCTTGTTAAAGGGCTTTTTCAATCGGATATGGAAGTTTTCACCTGCGTTGACATTTTAGAAGACAATAAAAATAAATTAGACGTTAAAGATAATGTTATCGTTCTTGGCGGCGGTATGAGTGCACTGCTTACCACTGATTATCTTGCTGAAAAGGGAAAAAATGTGGTTGTTTTAAATAGAAAATCAAGCTTTGCAACGGAGATGTCCAGCAATGACAGATACTATTTAAGAGAAAGGCTGAAAAGAGATTCCATAAAACTTTTTAAAAATGTTTCAATTAAAAAATTTTCAGGCAATGGTGTTGTGTTTAAGGAGAGAAAGAAAGATAAGCAGATTGAGCATACTTTGAAAGATTTTGATACTGTTGTTATATCTGAAAAAATGACACCAATCAGGGAGGCTGTAAAACTGTTAAAAAATGCAAAACTATTAAAAAATAAAGAAGTTGAATTCCAATTCATAGGGGATGCAAAAGATCCGAGACATCTTATGTACTGCATAAGTGAAGCACAGGAAATGATTAAATAACCGCCACTTATGGCAGGCTGACTCGTTCCCGGCTGTTTGCCTGCTTTACAGCCTCACCATAAAAACAGACGATGGCAAACGCTTTGATTCCGATCTTTTTGGGCTATAAAATATTAAAATGTGCCAATTAAAATGTGCCAATTGAATGCGGAATTTCTGCACGGTTTCAGGGCAAGTATAATAATTGATAAAATATGTATCTATTAAATCTATATTATGAAAATGCAAAAAAGAATCATACTGGTCAACTAATAATAAACAGACAATCAGACAAAATTTTAAAATGGACATTACTGCCATCAAATTTTGCGACAAAAGAGCTGTTACAGCTAATTGTCTTAGCCGTAACAGGAACACGATTTATTCCGCAGATTCCTTATTCAATTCAAAATTTATGTCAAAATGACAATACTCCTCTAAACCTGGAATTTATAATAACCCGTCATGCTGAAACAGAAGGTAACAGAAGTGTTGGTTTGCTTAGCAGCGGTATCTCTTTATTTAAAGATGGTTCAATAAGACATCTCAAAAAAAATGAATTAAAAAATATCTCAACCGTTGAAAATAATATAAGCAAAATACGCAGCAGCAGTGCACTTAACAAATATTTTCTTCTTGCATATGGCCACAGATTATCACCACATATAAACACAGATGATTTTGAATTTAATAATCCATTTTTAAGGGTGACCCGTTTTCATTCTCTTTTTGATGAAAGTAAAAAACTTACAGACCCCATAGCTTTTTTGAATCAGCTTCAATACAGGGGTATTCAATGTAAGCGTTTCCTGCCTTTAAATATGTTAAAAGATCTTTCCGGGGTTGCTGAAAAATACCTGAATACTGATAGTACAAAATGGTTGAAACAGGGGTTTGATTTTGAAAATGAATGGTTGCACCTGAAAATATGGCAAAAAAAAATTCTGTTACCGGTTCTGGATATATGCCGGCACCTGCTTGATGCATTTCCCTGTTGCAAAAATACTCTGAAAATGCCGGGAGTTATTCTATTGGACCGTCCGGATGTCCTGTCCGGATCAAAGCCTGTGAATTGTATTCTTGAATTTTTGGACACCCTTTTGCCTGAAATGCAGTTTATTGTAAATTTATCAGAAAAAAATATTTTACTGGTTCCAAACCATTTAAAACAAAAACATTTACAGCTTCCTGAAATAAATTTAACTTCTTTAAAAAAACAACCCCCGGTTAAAAAAGTTACTCCCGGTTCAATTTTTCTTATTGATATTGATGGAAAGCTGCCTAATTTGGCTTTGATGAAACTGAGCAGTTATTATAAAGACAAGGGCAGAAAAGTGGTGCTGCTTCATAAAGATACCTGTATAAAAGGAGCATACAAGATTTTTGCCAGTTCAATTTTTAACAAAGCAAGTTCTGCAAAATATATTAAAAAACTTAAAAAGTTTTATGGAAAATCCCTTATACTTGGCGGTTCCGGAGTAGATATCAGCCTGCGCCTGCCTCAAAAAATTGAAAATATGCCAGCGGATTATTCTCTTTATCCGAATTTAGGTGACAGGGCAATGGGATTTCTTACCCGTGGCTGTCCTTTTCATTGTCCTTTCTGTCTTGTTCCGGAAAAGGAAGGTAAACCGCATCAAGTAAGTGATCTGGATTCTCTTTTACAGGGAAAAAGAGATAAACTTATTTTGTTAGATGATAATCTTTTATCTCACCCACGTGCAAATGATTTTTTAGAAGAGTTTGCTTCGCGTAGTATTAAGGTCAATTTTACACAGACCCTTGACATTAATCTTATTGATAAGAAAAAGGCTGAACTGCTTAAAAAGGTCAATTGCTCAAATCTTAGATTTACAAGAAGAAATTTTCATTTTAGCCTGAATGATAATAAACGACTTGAAAAAATTAAAGAAAATTACAATTTGTTCGGGTTTACAGGGAAAGACAATGTGGAATTTGTTTGTATGTACGGTTTTAATACAACACTTGCACAGGATGTTGAACGATTTCGTTTTTTACGTTCTCTTCCAGGTGCCTATGTGTTTGTGCAACAATATCAGCCTGTAATAAACGGCCCTCAGCCGATGTTGGAGAATTTTTTTGATGAAAGAGCTGATGAAAATATAAATGGGCTGATAAAAATAATATTTACACAAAACATGAAAAGCATGGAAAAATATTACAGGTGGCTGAGCAAACGTTATTCCCTTGCATTTAATAAAGTTCACATGGGGTTGGTAAATACACTTTTCAAGTATAATAATCGTCATCGCAAAGGAGAGTATATTGCTACGTTGTCTAAAACCAGAAAATTGTAATTCTCAACGGAATAGAGGTGAAGAGCAGGAAGCTTATAATAAAATTCATGAAATACTTGCCTGTGAAAGTAATCTTGAACGTATAAAAAAAATTGCATCCGGCAGAACCATAAGTATCTGGCAAATAAAGCGAGCAAAAATTATGCTCGGCGTAATGAATAATAAAACTATTGAAAAAATGGTTGTTGACCTGCGAGTACCACCGAATTCTGTTATAAAAAGTATAAAACAATTTGCTGAAATTGGGTTTGCGTATTTGAACTGCGCCGGAAGGAAGCCCACATCCCGTGAAGCTTCAGTTGAAAAAATGTTGTTATTCCTTGAGAACCCTGATGATGACAATTCTGATAAATGGGATCAAATCAGCGTGAAATATATTGGTCACTATTTTTCAGCAAGACAGATTCAACAAATCAGAGATTTAATTAAATCCAATCCTGAATTTAATAGAAGCAATATTGCAAAGAAAATTTGTTTAATGTTCGGTATCTATCAATCAAACGGAAAAATCAAAAAATCCCAGATGAATGTAATTTTAAAGAGGATGGAAATAGATAATATG
>CAZLBE010000243.1:0-4358 GCA_964557635.1 uncultured Desulfobacterales bacterium | reverse complement strand
GACCTGATTGACAAACGTTCAAAATCAAGATCAACAATAAAACCAAGTATACGTTTATGGAGCGCGGCAAGTTCAACAGGTCAGGAAATCTACAGTATTGCCATGGCGCTTAATGAAATAAATGTAACGCCAAAAGACTACAATATCAAACTTCTTGGAACCGACATATCCGATGCTGCAATAGCAAAGGCAAGTTATGGAAAATACAATAAATTTGAGATAGCGAGGGGACTGGATCAAAAACGATTAAACAAATATTTTTTACGGGATAAAGATTCATGGAAAATTAAGGACGAACTAAGAGCCATGGTTCAGTTTAAAAAATTAAACCTCATGAAACCTTTTACAGGCCTTGGAAAATTTGATATTGTACTTTGCCGAAACGTAATGATTTATTTTACAAGTGAAGACAGAAGAAAAATTTACAACAATATTGCAAAAGTTATGGAACCTGATGGTTACCTGTTAATAGGCTCTACAGAATCCCTTGCCAATGATTCCGATCTTTTTACACCCAAGAGATACTTAAAGTCTGTTTTTTATCAACTTAAATAGGATACAAATTTTATCAAAACGGTATATTTTTTATGAACGAAATAAATCCAAAAGAATTCATAGATGAGCTTATATTCTGCCTTAAAGAAAAAGATATTATAAAAGCAAAAGCCCTTTTACAATTTGCTTCTGATTCTAACATAGATACTGAACTTCAGAAAAGAGCTCTGGCAGAACTTGGCAGGGCAGATGAAAAAATTGCCTTTCCCCTGCTTGAGTATCTTACAAAAATTAAAATTGCAAATAATGAGATAAAGGATGCCCTGTACGAGTTGATATTGGATAAAACCTATGGTAACACAGAACTTGTAATAAAATATATTACACAGAGCAACAAGGAAAGTCAGCTTATATATCTTAAGGCAGCAGGTGATCTCCAGCTTGTGGATACCGCTCCTGTACTTGCAAAAATCCTTTCAAAAAGTACAGATACTGATATCATCATCCAGACAATCGAAGCTATGGGAGCCTTGAGAATTAAAAAATTTTTGCCACTTTTTTCAGCCGTCATGGCAAAACAAAATGATGAAAGAATTAAACGTGTGGCCGTTTTTGCAATTGCTGAGACAGGCGGCAAAGAGGCCGTTGATCTTTTATCATCAATGATAAAAGGGTCAGATGAGCTAAATCTCATAATAATAGAAGCCCTTGCAGGAATTCAGGACATATACGCTCTCGACACCATTGCCTCCCTTCTTGATTCTGATCAGACGTATATAAGGGATGCTGCAATCAATCAGCTCATAAGAATCGGCAGCAAATCCGTTCCCATACTTACCAGGGCCATGTCCAATGCCCAATCAGACTATATGGTTCACCTTATAACAACTCTCGGGTATATAGGAGATCTTGCGGCAATCCCCGCTGTTCTTGATATTGTAAATGTAAAACCAAAAGACCCAAATATAAGACAAGCTGCATATGAAGCCCTTGAAAGACTTCCATCTGCAAAATCAGCTATCAGCCTTGCAGTCGGCTTACAGGATAAGGTTGAAGCTGTCAGGATGAGTGCTGCCAGAGCAGTGGATAAAAATTTATCAAAAGTTCTTGTAGCGGGACTTAAGAACATAGTCAGACAGGAAAACAACGATGCTGCAAATGCCGTTTCAGCTCTGATAGATTCTTCAGCAGATAATATATTTAATTTTCTCCTTGAAGAAAACTCTTTTATAAAACTTGCCACATCTCATATTGCTTCCAAAGCTGATCCTGAAACCAGCGAACATTTTTTAAATATTTTAAAAAATAAGAACAAGCCGGAACTTGCCGAAAAAATAGCAAAAATTCTCCCTCATTCTCAAGTCAAGACAGCGACAGTAAAAAACAAAGAGATCTTTGTTATTGATGATTCAAAAATGATGCTGAAACTGTATCAAAACAAACTTACAAACCTGGGGTACAAACCAAAATTATTCCAATTCCCCGGAGAAGCGATAAGTGCCGTAGCAGTATCAAAGCCTGATCTTATAATTGCCGACCTGAACATGCCGGACATAAACGGAATCGAACTTACCCGGAAAATAAGAAAAAAATATACAAGACAACAGCTTCCAATTATCATGATCACAACCCAGAGCGATTTCATTGAAAATTCCAATTCAGGCAACCGGGCAAAGGTCAATGATAATTTTTTAACCAAGTCCGGTATCAACAGAATACTGCACAAACCTTTCACCGACGAGGATTTAAAGAACGTAGTTACATCTTTGCTCAAGTAATAATGATGGGGCAATTTCTAAAAGTACAATTATGATGTAATATGTCATAAAATTTAATTTTTTAAACAATGCCTGAACAATACTTTAACAGGAACTATTATGTTAAGAAAAGCTGTTATAAATGATATAAGATCTATCCATGCACTGCTTCAGTTTTACGGCAGAAAGGGAGAACTCCTTGCAAGACCGTTAAGCGAACTATATGATCACTTGAGGGATTTCTGGGTATTTGAAGATGAGGATACAGATAAAATAACGGGATGCTGCGCTCTGCAGTTCTGCTGGGATGATCTTGCTGAAATCAGATCACTTGCAGTGGCAGAGGATTATACTGGAAAAGGCATAGGAACCCTGCTTGTGGACAGGACTGTTCAGGAGGCACTTGTTTTTAAAGTCCCTAAACTTTTCACCCTCACATACAGGCCATCGTTTTTTAAAAGATTTGATTTTCATACCATTGACAAGGCAAAACTTCCCATAAAAATATGGGCAGACTGCATTATGTGTGTTAACTTTCCTGAATGTGACGAGATTGCAATGATTAAAAAACTGTCTTAAACAATACTTGCACTAAAGAATAAAATAACCGCTCACAGTCAATTCGCGAACTGTAAGCGTTTACAAAATTAAAATTCAGGAATAGATCCTCTTAAACATAATAGGAGGATATTTATGCACAGAGGGCTTGGGCAGTATCTGCTCTGAAAATACTGTAAGCCAGTTTATATCAGGGTTTAAATCCCTTAATCTTCCGCCTTCGGGAAAAAGTGCATGGGGGGTATATGCATAATGGACATTGAATATGCAGACAATTGATTTTCCTTCCTTTGCAATTGCATAATTTTTTGTAAAACTGTTCTGTGTCATGCATGCAAGGCGGGCTATTTCTCTTATCTCATCCCTTGAAAATTTAACAAGGACAGCCTTTGAAACTCCTTTTTCATTTATTCGTAAAAGAGCTCTTGATTCACTGCTTCCCACATAGATTGTTGCAATGCCATCAAATTTCCTTGAATACTGTGCAGCAACAATGGCAGCAGTTCTTCGACCTCCTGCCATTACAGGCATGCCATAATATTCAAAAAACTTTTTCTGTAGATCCTCGGCACATTTATCACCCTTCTCATAAAGGCTTTTTGAAATATACCTCAACTGTTTTGAAAGATCTTCTGCTGCATCTGCAATGGGCCAGTCAATACGTACATGGAAATGGGTCAGTGCATATCTGTTTTTTAATTTTGCATCCCTTTGTATTAGCAGAGCATAATCAACGGGAAGCAGAATCCTCATAAAATCGAAAAAACCATCTGTTTCAAAATATTTGATATTTCGGTTAAAATCCTCAACACCGGGAAAATCTTTGTGTTTAATAAGATTGGTCTTTGTTGTTTTATTTACATCAAAATATCTAATATATTTTTTATGTTTATCATCTAAATGATCTTCTAAAAATAAAACAAGGAAAGAATTCTGGGCTTCAAATTCAGTGCTTGGAATCCTTGCCCTTGGTTTTAATTCCCTTGTTTCAACAAAAGGATACGGCGTTTTCTGATTTATAAAATTAAAATAGGAATCTATCAGGCAGTATTGAAGTACAAACTGATCCATCTCATCTCTTAACACCTTGTAGTAAGATCTTCTTAATTTCTCACTTCGGCTCAGCTCGTATCTGTGACGGTAAAGCACTTACCGTTTCCTCCTTTTACCCATGGATTGCCTGATCTTCAGTTAAACAATTTTAGTAGTGACAATTTTTGCAGGGGATTTGTCATTTGTGATTTTTTTCAAGGGCTGCAACACCTGGCAGCTGTTTTCCTTCCATAAGACACAGAAAAGCCCCTCCGCCAGTTGAAATATAATCCATTTTTTCAGCTACATGACAGAGCTTGACTGCATGGTCTGTATCGCCTCCACCAATAACAGAAAAGCCATTTGATTCTGCCACTGCATCTGCAACTGCCTGTGTGCCCGAACGAAACCTCTCCATCTCAAAAACGCCCATGGGCCCGTGCCATACTATTGTACCTGCTCCGTTAATCGCCTCTGCAAAGAGTTTCCCCGTTTCAGGACCCATATCAAGTCCCA
>CAZLBE010000242.1:0-4369 GCA_964557635.1 uncultured Desulfobacterales bacterium | reverse complement strand
TACACGAATTTTGCCGTATCGGCTCGTTCCCATTTTTTATTTCCGCTTACTACATCTATTGATTCTTTATATTGTGTTTTCACAGCTCGATCTGATATTTTTTTAGAAAATAAGTTAGTTAGCCCTATCCTATTTTCTCATACCAGATCGAGTTTAAATTGTCTCGTACTTTCTCAAATTTGATTTTTTTGTCGCTCCTCCGGCCAAATGGACGAAGTTAGAACCAGGCCCCAGATGTGACCCGGCCAGAGGGTTCATTTCATTGTCTTCGGCAAGCAGAATATGAAGGCCTTTTTGTTTACTGCTCTCGGGTATTAATCCTTGTGTTTCATCCTGTAATGACAATTTTTCTTCTAATTGGACAACAGATTTTTCATCACCTGTTTTCACACAGATATGCTTTGCCAGAGTAGTCTTTCCAGCCTGCCTTGGGCCACTGATAAAGACCATTTTTTTTTAAATCGTCTGTTATAAAATTTTCTATGTATCGGTTTGAATATGTTGACATTTTAACCTCTATCCGAAATTACTCGCTGTTTTTTTAAGATAGAGCTAAATATACTCGTATATTTTTTATATTTCAAATAATTAACCCGAATTGCCTGTATTGGCTCCGCGCCTGCGGCCCATTTTTTGTAAGAATCTGTGATTCTTTGAGGCAAATCCGGGCAAGTGCTGATCGGCCTCATGGCAGTTATACAAGTTTTAAAAATTCTTTTTTAACAAGATCTGTCATGCTTATATTGATATCGGTTCTTTTACCTTTATTTATGCCTTTGTTTATACCTTTATTTTTGCCATTTGTAAGGCTGAAAAATTCAGTGCATATTTTTTTTGCCTTTGCATCCCAGAATGAGGTGACCCCTTTTTTAAGATTTTTTTTAAGTTCGGAATCCATTTCCAGGGAAGTCTGTCTGCGTGCATGTGCCCAGTTGATAATTGCCGAATAAAAAATAATTGCACGGTCAAGCAGGACATACATAAGCTGAATATCATTTGAGGGACCCACTCTGACCAAGTCTCTGCCAAGCCTTATTCCACGGATTTTCATTCCGCCCATGTGTCTGCCTCCAAGCAGTGCTGACCCTGCACCTGCAAGTCCGCCAATGACTGTGAACACGCCGAATGTGATACCTGCAGCTGCTGTATCGATGACAGCCCCGACAGTTCCCCCTGTAACTCCAGCTGCAATGGTCATCTCTTTTGGAGTCAGGCCTAAAAATTTCCAGGTTTTTTCACTGAAAAGAGTCTCATTTACAATGGAATGGGAAGGAAGATCACAATGAAAAATATTGTGTTTAAAAAGTTTTTTTATCTTTTTCTGGGCGCTTTTTTCAATGGATTCAATTTTTTTCCTGTATATATGCCCTAATTCCTCTTTTATTTCGTTAAAAGATTCATTGTTACGAATATTTTTTTCAACACTTAAGCTTAATATCTCTTCAAGCATTTGAACAATTATTGCAGCACTTGTTTCAGTACGCTCAAGCCAGTCTTTTTTAAAAGCTTCGATAACTTTGACAAGGGCGGGCTGCCAGTCCTGATCCATGCTTTTTAAGCTTTCAAGAAGATCCATGCGCTCTGTGTACGTTGCAATTTTTGCGTTGAATAAACGGATGGAGTTAAAATGCTTTCTGAATTCATTTTTCCATTGTAAAAGAAATGAAGAGTCCTGATCCTTGCAGTTGATAACTGCCATGCGGGGACGTCCAGTTAGCCTGAGAATTTCCATTTCCGCCCTGTCATCGTTTCTCAACGGCCTTGAACCGTCAACCACGTAGATAATTCCTGCACCCTTTGCAACCGGGCCAAACAGTTCACATTCATCCCTGAATTCAGGGTCATTTCTGTGAGTTTCAATAAAATCAGACAACATACTATCGTCGGGGCCGAAATAGTTTTTCATCCATGCAAGGGTCTGCTTGGGACATTGAAAACCCGGCGTATCGGTAAATTTTATAATTTCTTTTTCATCAATTTTCACGGCAAAAGTCTGGCACAAAATTGTTTCACCGGGAACAGGCCCTATCCTCACAGAATCATCTTCAGCAAGGGTTGACACAACCGATGATTTGCCTTCATTTGGGTGTCCTAAAATGGCAAATTCCGGAATAAAATCTGATGATTCCATAATGTCAGATGATATCATGATGCTGGTTCCACAAGTGTTTCGATTTGGATATAGGGATCGCCAAGGCCTTTTATTTTCATGTTCCAGATTTTCAAATCCATTTCCTTCACAGGACTAAACATTGTTTTTTTATCAGGCTTTCCAATGCGAGCAATGATTAAGGGCATCTCTTTTCCCCCTGCTTTTCTGATATTTTTGATAAATTTTAAAATTTCTCTGATTGGCGGCTGCCAAGCTTCATAAATTAAAATAAATCCATGCAAATTACTCTTATTAATTTTATTACCTTTATTTGATTTGTTAGATTTATTATCTTTTTTATTATCTGAAATTATTTTCTCAATCGCTTCCATATCGTGATCAAAATCAATACCGACCCGTATTATACCACTCATTGTGCAATTAAGATAACAGCCGATATTGTTTTTTACAATGAGTTTTAACTGCTCAAAATCACATTGATCGTAAATATCATCGGGAATAAGGGCTGTAAATTCCATTGCCGCTTCCCCGGTTAATTTAGAACTGTTCTGTTTGGATCTAAAAAATTTATCACTATCAATTGAATTTTGATCCATTGGATTTTGTAAATCATGGGTAAATTTCTGCAAATCATGGGAGGAAGACGACTTTATTGATCCCTGTAAATTTTCAGTATCACTTGCACTTGGTGTTGGATTTAGCGAGACACTTGGGGAAAGCATGCGGCGTATTAATTTAGAGCAGTCACCCTGGTTTAATTTCTGGCGGTTAAGATTTCTTTTTAAACAGATATTTGCTGAAAGAAAAAGAATAAATCTTGGTAAAAAGCCGTAAAATAATACGGTAAAGCATAAAAAAGGCCACCATGATACAAGATTTATCGTGGTTAAATGTAAAATCCCGTCTTTTAAAATCATTCTGCTGCCCTGAATCTCGGCAGGACCGGGGAAGGCTATATCCGGCGGGATAAACCATGACCATGGCGCTGCAATCATGGAAACAATTTTATAAACATTATGGGCGTTAACCTGAACCGTTGACTGCCAGCCAAAGGCTGTATCAAAAAACATGACATGAAACAGGGTGGAACCAAGAACACCGGCATTAAATCCCATGGCAAACAGCTGGAATAAAATAAAAACAGGCCAGAAAAATAAAAATCCATAAACAATTTTTCCTTCACGTATGATACCGAGCAGGGTAAGTATTTTCTCCCTGTCAATACCTGACATTTTTCCAAAAATTTTTTTCCCGGACCAGAGCATGAATTTTTCAACACAAACACCTGTAAAGCCATAGATTCCAAACTGTTTTTTAGTGATGATATTCTGTTTTGCTAAAAAAAAGGATAGTAACAGTATTGTAAGAAGAAAAATTTGCGGTAAAACCGTGATGGCAATAAAATAGGCAACATTAAGGGGATTTGTCCCTGTATATGAGAAAAAAGAGGTGCAAAGGGATATCCCTGCAAGAATGCCAAGAATTAAAAAAAGTATTTTTAATATTTTGTGAATTTCTTCATAAAAATTTCCTGGAAACAGAAAAGGATGTGATATTTCCACTTTTACCTTTGCCCGCATTTCATGAAGCCATAGTCTTATTATGTTTTTTCTGAAATGATTAAGCGTTTTTCTGTCGTGATTTGTTCCGGTTGTTCCGTTTGTATTAGATCCGGCACTTGATTTTTCTTTACCGGAATTAAAATTATTATCTGAATCGCAAGGCAGGTCCTGATCAATTTTTTTTAACTGGCCATCTTCATTCAACACAGGTTCTATGTAATCAAGATAAATTTGTCTGTCTCTTTTTTTTAAATCTACCTGATCAGTTCTGGAAAGATCTTTTTTAAAAAAATATTCCAGATCAATGATATCACCTATTGTCCATTTTAATTGATTCATATTATTTATTGCCCTATTTAATTTCATACCTTGGATTATCGATATTCTTTTATATTTTCGTATTGAGTCTGATAAATTTTACATGGTCATAAATGATATGGCAATACCCAATATGTATTGAGACAGAATGTGACTTTTGTACGATGTTTAATTTTGTTGCCATACTGCTGTGATTAAAAATATTCGCTGACTTTTGCATTTGAATAGAATAATTGAGTCATACATTTGCATGAGTGAGTTTGAAAAACTACCACAAACGCACAAAATCAATTATTTTAAAGGTACCAGTTAAGTTATAACCGCCATGAGGCGGATCTGGACTTGGCCCAGATTTACCTCACAACAAAAAATGAAA
>CAZLBE010000241.1:0-4373 GCA_964557635.1 uncultured Desulfobacterales bacterium | reverse complement strand
AACAATGACAATATCTGCAAAAATTGAACAGACCCTTTCCAAAGCTTCATGGATACGCAAAATGTTTGAAGAGGGAACAAGGCTGAAGTCAATACACGGCAATGAAAATGTTTTTGATTTCAGCATTGGAAATCCAAATCTTCCCCCTCCAAAAGAGTTTCAGGAAGCTCTTGAAAAAGTGGCAGCAGAAAATGAGCCCGGTATCCACGGGTATATGCCCAATGCAGGATATCCCTTTGTTAGAAAGGCCATTGCCGAGAATATCAAAGAAGATCAGGCAGCAGATCTTACAGCAGATGATATTGTCATAACCTGCGGTGCTGCAGGTGCCCTTAATGTTATTTTTAAAGCTGTTTTAAATCCCGGTGAAGAGGTTCTTGTACCAAGGCCTTTTTTCGTGGAATATACTTTTTATGCAGATAACCACGGCGGTGTATTAAAGACTGTACCTGTAAAAGAAGATTTTACCCTTGATATTGATACCATTGAAAAGGCCATCAATGACAAAACAAGAGTCATGCTTATCAATTCTCCAAATAATCCAACTGGCCAGATATATTCGGAAGAGAGTCTTAAAGCCCTTGGCCTGCTTCTTGATAAAAAAAGCAGAGAATACGGCTCCATAATCTATCTTGTATCTGATGAACCATACAGAAAGATCGTCTTTGATGATGTTTTTGTCCCTCCGGTGCTTGCCTGCTATAAAAACAGTATCATAGCAACCTCCCATTCCAAAGATCTGTCGCTGCCAGGGGAAAGGATCGGATATATTGCCGTAAATCCGGAATCGGAATACAGGGAAAAATTGATTCAGGCCATGGCTTTAACCAACAGAATTCTCGGATTTGTAAGCGCTCCGGCACTTATGCAGAGAGTCTTGCCTTATCTCAAAGGGGCAAGTGTGGATGTTAATGCCTATAAACGTAAAAGGGATCTGTTCTGCGATGTTCTTGCAAGTGCAGGTATTGATTTTGTGACGCCTCCTGGAGCTTTATATCTTTTCCCAAAATCTCCATTAAAAGACGATGTTAAATTTATTCAGGCACTTCAGGAAGAACTTATACTTGCAGTTCCGGGAACAGGATTCGGTGGCCCCGGATATTTCAGGCTGGCGTTTTGTGTGGAAGATGAAACAATTAAAAAATCAATGCCGGCTTTTAAGAGGGTTATGGATAAATTGAAAAAATCATAAATGTATTATTATGCATGAACTTGGTATTGCCCAGCAGATGGCTGAGATAGCGATTAACTCCATACCGTCTGATATTGAAAATCCAAGGGTGGAGCGTCTTAACCTGAAAATAGGAAAACTTGCAGCAGTTGTGGAGGACAGTCTCAGGTTCTGCCTTGAAATTATTGCAAAGGATACGCCCCTTGAAGGGGCAGAACTTTTCATAGAAGAGGTTCCTGTAAAGGCGCGGTGTAAAGAGTGTAATCATGAGTGGGAAGTTGACGGCCCTGTGTTTAAATGTCCTGAATGCGGTATCGGCAGGGTTTACGTCCTTTCAGGAAGGGAGCTTGAAATAACTTCCCTTGAACTTGCAGACTGAATACTGAAATTATGGTGTCAAAAGATGCCTTCTTTTTTTATATTTTTTTCTGACTGCCAAGGTCAATTCCTATTTTAAGGGCTTTTTCATTCATCTGCATGAAATCGGATGGAATTTTGGTCTTTAAAACCTGCATAATGGAATCGAACTGCAGAAGATTCGTGATTCCAATGAGAGCTCCAAGCATGCAGATATTAAAAACAATGGGTTTCCCTATTCTTTCCATGACCGTTTCATACATGGGAAGTTCTATCTGCTTTGCGTCAACTTTTTTAAAGGTCTGCACAAATTTTGAATCGGATATAAGCAGTCCCCCCGGCCTAATGATCGGTGAAAATTTTGCGTATGCTTCCTGGGTCAGGCAGACAAGGATATTGGGGCTGGTTACTTCCGGAAAATAAATCTTTGATTCAGAAATAATAATATCTGATCTTGTTGAGCCTCCTCTTGCAGCAGCTCCGTAACTCTGGGACTGCACAGCATTCATGTTTTCATAAATAACAGCAGCCTCGGCAAGAATGATTGCCGCTGTTATCACCCCCTGACCTCCTGAACCTGAAAATACAAGCCTGGTCCGTTTCATTATGATTTCCCCTTGATTGCTTTTTGAGCTCTTTGAATAATTTTTTCATATTGTTCGCAGTATTCAGGTTTGTCTGATCTGTCAACAAAAATGCCTCTGCTGATAAGCCCGGGGTTCTTTTTTATTTTTTCAGAATCGATTTTTGCAGTCATTTTTCTGAAATGATCAAGCATTGCAGGGGCATCGCCTTCTTTGTTTTTTCTGCCGTACTGGGTCGGGCACTGGGATAAAACTTCAACAACTGAAAAACCTTTATGTTCAATGGCTTTCTTTAAAAAAGCTGTCATTTCAAGGACATGATATGTAGTGGTCCTTGCCACAAAAGTTGCTCCTGCTGCAGTCGCAAGCTCAACCGTATCAAAGGCATTGTCTATATTGGAAAATGGTGTTGTGGATGTATTTTTGCCAACTCCCGTTAAAGGAGAGAACTGTCCGCCCGTCATTCCGTAAATTCTGTTGTTCATCACAATTGCAGTGATATCCATATTCCTTCTTGCCGCATGGATAAAGTGATTACCGCCAATGGCAAGTGAGTCTCCGTCACCCATGGGTACAAGAAGTTTAAGTTCAGGTTTGCTGAATTTAACGCCTGCTGCAAAGGCAAGAGCCCTGCCGTGAATTGTATGCAGGGAATGAAAATCAACATAGCCAGATATTCTTGCGGAACACCCTATGCCTGACACCATAACCATATTATTATTGTCAAGCCCCAGTTGCTGAACAGCCCTTAAAAGGGAATTTAGCACTGTTCCATGTCCACATCCGGGACACCACATGTGAGGGAAAAATCTTTCTCTTATATATTCTTTTGCCTGCATTTTACACCCCCCGTCCCTGGATAACACGAAGAATACTTTTAATATCCGAAGGTGTTATAAGTTCACCATCAATTCTATTGGCAAGGAAAACGGTATCAGGCCTGTCTACACATGCCTTAACCTGAGCTAAAACCTGTCCCATATTCATCTCTACCACCAGTACAGCTTTTGCATTTCTGCATTTTTCTCTAACCATTTCACCTGGAAATGGCCACAATGACTGAAGTTCAAGTACACCGAGTTTCTCGTTTCTTGCCCTTCTGTTTTTTGCTATGTGAATTGCAGTTCTTGCAGAGGAACCATAGGAAATAAGAATATAATCGGCATCTTCAAGATAATGTTCCTTATATCTTGTAATCCTGTGTATATTATTGGTTATCTTGTCATTTAAATGGTGAAGAAGCCCCTCCACAACTTTTGGATCATTTGAAGGAAAACCCCACATGTCGTGGAGCAGACCGGTTACATTATACCTGCGATCTCCTCCGAAATCGGACATTGGAAGTCTTCCGTCCTCCCTTGGCAGATACGGGTGGTAATCCACACCTTTTTTCAGGGCGGTTCTTAACCTGTTAACAATGGGAATTTCGTTTTTTTCCGGAATTACCAGCTTTTCACGCATATGTCCCACAGCCTCATCAAACAGAAGTATAACTGGAGTCCTGTATGTTTCAGCAAGGTTAAACGCCTCAATTGTCATCTCAAAAACATCCTGGTGATTGGAAGCTGTCAGGGCAATGATGGAATGATCACCGTGTGTTCCCCATCTTGCCTGATTGATATCTCCCTGGCCAACATGGGTCGGGTTCCCCGTTGAAGGACCGCCTCTCTGGACATTTACAATAACACATGGAATTTCAGCCATGCAGGCATATCCGATTGCCTCCTGCTTTAAGGAAAAACCCGGGCCGCTTGTGGCTGTCATTACCTTGTGGCCCGTTAGGGATGCACCAAGAATGGCACAGATAGATGCAATTTCATCCTCCATCTGGATAAATTTCCCCCCTTTCTGTGGAAGTCTTCTGGAAAGGAGCTCAGCAATTTCAGTGGAAGGCGTTATGGGGTAACCTGCAAAAAAATCTATGCCGGCATAAAGTGCACCCTCGACACAGGCCTCGTTTCCCTGAACAAATTTAATATTATTATTCATTTTTCACATCCTGGTCAGTAACTACTTCAATTGCAAGATCAGGGCATCTTAATTCGCACATTTTGCAGCATATGCAATCCTCTGGGCGGACAGCCACAACCTTTTCCATGGAATCCAGTTCAAGAACGCTTTTCGGGCAAAAATGAACGCAGATCCCGCACCCTTTGCACCAGTCTCTGTTTATTATATGTTCCTTTAATTTTGGCCTTGCCATAAAATCCTCTTTTATAAGAAATATAACCTGACCTGTCAGGTTATATTTTATAATTTGT
>CAZLBE010000240.1:2886-4374 GCA_964557635.1 uncultured Desulfobacterales bacterium | reverse complement strand
CCTGAATTTTAATGTGAATATAATTTTAACGTGAACATGAAAAGTTGTTTTTGGGAGCCTTACATGACGAATAACAAACTCATGCTTCCCCTGGAATCTGATATCCAGCGTGTTTTAATGCTTGATGTCAAAGAGATTCAAAGCTTCCCTCCGGTAATGACCAAACTGCTTGCGATCTGCAGTGATGAGGATGCCGCCATGGCAGATCTTTCCAGGCTCGTGGAAACAGATCCGGGAATTTTCGCTAAAGTATTAGGGATTGCAAACTCTCCATTGTACGGCCTGAGACAAAAAATAAGGGCGGTTTCCGAAGCAGTCATCCTTTTGGGGTTTGACGAGGTAAAGAAAATAGCCTTTGGGGTTACTGTTTTTGAAAAAATGTTTAAATCGGGAAGTAGCAAACAGTTTGGCAGAATTTTTTTCTGGCGGCACTGCCTTTGCGTGGCCATTTTAAGTCAGCTCATTGCCGGGGAAATTAAATATCCAACTCCCGGGGAGGCATACACCTGCGGACTTCTGCACGACATGGGAAAAATTTTCTTTGACCTGCAGGTCAGGGTTAATTATGGAGATTTCATCACAAAAGAAGCAAAATGCACAACGCCGCTGATCATGGATGAAAGAGAGCTCATGGGCATGGGGCATGATGACCTTGGCGTCAAAGTTTTATGGTTTTATTTTCCCTTCCTTAAGCCAGTTCCGGGAAAACCTTCTCAAGGCAACTCTTAAGTTATGCCATATCAACACGATCTATTATTTTCTTAACCAGCAGCAGACCCGACCTGCTGAAACTTCAAAGATCACTGAGAGTATCACTACGCCACACCGCAGTCTTGACCCAAAAATAATTATCACATCAACCCTTAAGGCGATTCATAAGGATTTTAAGTTCAACCGGCTGTACGTCATGAAAGTTGTAAAAACATTAAGAACGCTTAAAATTATTGAATACTTTGATGCTTCAGACACGGGCATGGATTTGAAGTCCATTGAAATCCCCGTTGATAAAACCGCCGGAGGTTTTATTGACTGCCTGAGAGATAAAACACCTGCGAGGATTACCGGTAAAACCGATGGTGAAAAAAAAGCCCTGTTAAAATTTAGAATCAAAGAGATGGTTATCGTCCCTTTCTGCAGTCATAACAAGGTCATTGGTATCCTGGGCATGGACAATATTACTTCAAAAAAAATTATTTCACCGGATGTTGTATCCTCCATTGCCATTGTAGCCAATGAACTGGGCATAGCCATGGAAAATGCAGCTGTTTACAGAGAAGTAAAAGCCATTTCCCTCAAGGACGGTTTAACAGGCCTTTTGAATCGTCTCGCCATTAACGAACTGCTGGCAAAATCATTTAGAAAAGCGGTGGCAGGACAGGAAACCCTCTCCCTTGTGATGCTTGATATAGATTTCTTTAAAAAAATCAATGATACCTTCGGGCATCAGGTGGGAGACATTATCCTTAAACTGATTGCCACCACCTTAAA